>JAYEGG010000108.1:0-4313 GCA_034658995.1 Methanobacteriota archaeon
GCTATCTCATCCTCTTCAGCAGCGCGCCGATGTCCTCGTGGAATCCGAGTTCGCCGCCTTCGATAACAGTCTTCTTGATGCCTTTGTGCCCTTTGCGTGGCGGGTGCAACCTGAACAGTGGTTTTAGGTTTGGGATGTCTGAGAGTTTTGCATCGCCGTTGTAGACTGCTTTTGCGAAATCTTCCATCGGACCAAGCCCGCATTCATCCATGTACTCCTGTGTGAGTCTTTTTCCGCCTGCGAAGCGTCCACGTAGGCGAAGAAGGTTTGCAAGCGTATCAGCATCTACAACGCCCCATGCGATATAATCCTTCACCTTCTTGATCATCCCGTTGTAGTTTGGCGTCTCATCCAGAATTGTGCAGTGATTGACACTGTGCAGCCGCAGCATCTTTAGCGTGTTTGCGATCTCGGGACGCAGCTTAAAGCCCCCGCGGATCCGAACCACGGCGTACATCATTGCCCTCCCGCGTCCACGATGCGCATTGTTGTGGTGTTTTTGAGCGCGTCATAAGTTGCTTTTGCGAAATTCAGGGTGGTTCTGGTCGTGCCCCATGAACGGGTCCAGACATCTTTGATGCCCGCCATCTCAAGAACGTTCTTTGCTGTCGCTCCGGATGCTATGCCAAGCCCTCTTGGCGCAGGTTTTAGTTCAATACCGACACTTCCGGATTTTCCAACCACCTGAAACGGCACCGAATGCAGATCGTTGCAACCGCATTCCCATGATCCACAGCCGCGTTTGATACTGATAAGGCGCATTTTTGCGTTCATGATTGATTTGCGTATCGCAGGTCCTGCCTGTTTGTCCCTGCCCTGTCCGAATCCGATGTAACCATCCTTGTTGCCAACAATCGCCACAGCCCTGAACTTGACACGTCGCCCGGAGTCGGTCATCCGCTGCACCATGTTCACGTCCAGCACATTTTCTTCAAGGTCTGGCAGCAGGGTCTGGATGATCTCAACTTCCCGAAGCGGGTGCCCTGAAGTGAGGACCGCATCGATGTCCTTGATCTTTCCTTCGCGGACGAGCATACCGAGCTTGGTTCGCGGTACCCAATCTGCGCTAACCTGTTGTTTCATTGGGGGTCTTGGGGGTCTTCTTGCCATTATGCGCCTCCGAACTCAGATGTGATTTTTGCTTTTGTCGCTTCGAAAATTGATGGTAGGTCAACGCCTGTGTATTCGGCGATCGGTTCCCCGCGTACTCGTTCATCCGTGGGGAAGACCACTGGATTATGCGGGATGTCCATGCCGGCATCAACCGCGCCGCGGAGTGCGGCATAGCATCTTGATCCGAAGGTGGATGGGTGCAGCCCCATGTCGAGCACGCCCTCGGTGAATCCTTTACCAATCGTGCGGTAGCCAAAAAGCAGCCCGGTTAGGTATGCAGCAGTCGTGTTTTTGCTTGAGCCTGAATATCCGTAATTTTTAAGTTCGAGCGATGTTGCGGATGAGAGAATATTATCGCCTTGGTTGCCCGGGAGTGCGAGCTGTATTCTTGTGTGTCGTGTGCTCTTGCGCACCACCATCCGCGGTTTTTTTGAGAGTAACAATCGCAACCGCATGTGGTAATTCGTGCGTCCGGCTCTTCGCCTTCTAAACGGCACTTTATACCGTGGGCCGGTTGCCATCTATTGTTCCTCCGTGTATTTTCTCGGCATATCTACGTCTCTGTAGCGCATAGCCGCATAAAGGTTTCGGATTCAAAGTTGGCGAGAGCATCTTTTCATAAGCATAAAACCTGCTACCAGAGGGCAAATATCAACCATGCCGGTTGTGGGATGGTCCGGATGGATCTGAAATAAAACGACCGAACATCCTTGCGCCGGAAAAAGTCGTTCTTAAGCACCATGCGATAACCATCCGAAGGTATTGATACGGTTTAGTCACAAATCCCGGACTATGCAGGAAGACATCCTTGCGCCGGAAAAAACAGAGAAAGATATGATAACCGACTTGCAGATTCGACCAAAGACATTCGATGATTTTATCGGGCAAAGCGAGCTTAAAGAACAGTCCCAAATCTTTATAAAAGCAGCGAAAGAACGGGATGAACCGCTTGATCACATCCTGCTCTCGGGACCACCCGGACTTGGGAAGACGACGCTTGCGCACATCATCGCAACCGAACTCGGTGTGAACATCAGGGCGACGACCGGTCCGGTTCTGGATCGTCCCGGTGATCTTGCAGCGATTCTGACGAATCTGGGGGCAAAGGACGTTCTGTTCATCGATGAGATACACCGGTTGAGCAATATTGTTGAGGAAACCCTGTATTCTGCGATGGAGGATTTCGTGATCGATGTCATGATTGGGGAGGGTGTGAGTGCACGTTCGGTCCGGCTGAACCTGAAACCATTTACACTGATCGGGGCAACAACAAGGACCGGGTTGATCAGTTCGCCGCTAAGAGACCGTTTCGGTGTGATCAGCCGGCTGAACTTTTACCCACCGGATACGTTAACCGAGATCGTTATCAGGTCTTCGGGCGTGTTCGGGATCAAGGTCGACCGGTCAGGCGCAACAGAGATCGCACGCCGGGCGAGAGGGACTCCGAGGATCGCGAACCGAATTCTCAGACGGGTCCGAGATTATGCGCAGGTGAAGGCAGACGGCGTGATAACAAAGGATGTTGTCGAGGCTGCACTAACAATGCTCAAAATTGATGAAAAGGGACTGGATGAACTTGACCGTCAGATTTTAAGCGTGATCATCGATGATTTTGACGGGGGACCTGTTGGTGTGAAGAATATCGCGATCTCTGTTGGGGAAGAGGTGCGGACGATTGAAGAGGTTGCAGAGCCGTACCTGATACAGATCGGGTTTGTCAAGCGGACGCCGCAGGGAAGGGAGTCAACAGCGGCTGCAAAAGAGCATTTGCATCGTGGATAGTGGGCAACAGCGGTCACTGCGAATCGAAAAGATCCGTTAGATTCATGCCGCATGCCAACAAGGAACCAACGCCCGGGTGATAACATGCTCGTGATGCTCAGCGAACTGATCGACAAACTGGTATCAAACTACGATATCAAGCTAAAGTATATCGAAACAGATACAACCGACCCCTCGTCATACATCTATGTCTTTACATCATCCAGACACGCGGATCTATATATCAAGACCCGGGGCGACCAGAAAGATCTCGCCAGACTGCTGGTGAAGCATGAAATCGCACATCTGACGCATATTAACGATCTGATCGCAGGATATCGTGAGATCACCGAGACAGAGAAGTTAAGCGAGGCGGACCTCTTCAGCGGGCAGTATCTGGATGTGGACATCGTGCATTTTGCGGCGAACATCATCTCTGATTATGCGATCAATTGCGGCATCGATACCAGCGCATACCTGCCGATGGACACCACATTGATCGAGTCGCTTGCAGCCTCAAGGAGCGATGATGCATACACGATCTCGATGCTCATCCTGCTGTCGCGGCATCCTCACACATTCCCTGTACAGATGTTCAGCCCTCCTTCCCGGGTTTCCGATCCGGATTCAGAGGTTATGGGTGAGATCCCGGGGGATATTATGCGCGAGATTGTCCGGCTATCAGGGTCTGACCGGTTCAAACACCTCAGCGGTCTCGTGGCAGCTGGTTCCACACATCTTGCAAAGCGGCGGTTCAAGGGCTTTGTCGAGTCGGTCTCTGCGCTTGCAGGCGAATTAAACTCGGTCTGGCGATCCGACAACACGCCATGGCGGATGATGAAGCGGAATACGGACGTGCTCCATGAGCGCACCCCACAATACATCAAACAGGAGAAGTTCTGCGAATTTGCGCCAGAGACCCTTGCCCAGAAGATTGGTAGCGAGAACGTCGGCGCAGGCACGTCGGCGCTTGTTTACGGGGAATCCGAACATGCCCAGCTGGCGCGTCGCCTGAAACTACCGGTACTGCTGGAGCGCGGTCTCGGGATCGAGAGACCTCGCCTCGTAACGAGATACAGGGGGGTGAGCACGTCGCTTACCGACAAAAAACGACTAATTCTCTTTGATTCAAGCAATATGTGGCTCGAACGAGAACTTGAGAAAAAGAAACAGGTCTGGGTGCTGGTCGACCTCTCATCAAGCATGACCACATCAATCGAATCCGCAAAGGTGCTGACCGACACGATCCACAAATACTTTAAGTCAAAGGTGAAAATGATCTCATTTAACGCAACCGCAGATCTGATCGACATCGCCACGCTGCGATGCGCCGAAGCAGGCGGCGGCACCGACGTGAGTTCAGTGATACCACATCTGAAGATCGACCGGGATGATCCGGTCGCGTTGATCAGTGATTTCAAGTTCTTAACGTCGCATTT
>JAYEGG010000109.1:0-4284 GCA_034658995.1 Methanobacteriota archaeon
TGTTGCGGATCGATGGCTACACCCAGTATACTGTAGATCATCCACACTCGTTCTCTTGTCCCATCCGGAAACAATGTGTTTGAGAGATTTTGGCTCTTTGGTAATTCCCGTGAAATCGATCTTCATGATAAATCAAGTAAATGAGGAATGTCCCTCGATGTTAGCGATTTTATTAATTTCTGGTTGCTGTGACTTCTTTCAATTCTATTAACCGAGAGATGCACGCGAGATTTACGAGAGATGCCTGATTAACAAATCCGCGTTCATCGGCGGTTCATTATATTTTCAACTGACTGGAAGAACTTTGCAAAACCGATATCGAGCGGCTGAATAGGTGGCTCATTAGATAGAGCTCGGGTTCACGGTCACGGAAGATGCCAGAGAGCCGAGATTTTTATCCTGATTCCTATACCTACCGGTTGAATCGAGTCCTCGCCATTTCATGATGGGGCAGACTGCGGCGTCTACACTTCGGTTACTCTCTATCAGAACGCTATCCGGATTGGGATGGCAACTCGGGTGTCTGGTTAAAAGTCTCGGAAACATCGTGGTTTCTCCAACCGGGTGATCCGGGCTTATGGGTATTCCGGAAATTAACCTATGTCGAACTCCTGCGCCCATGACTGCATAAGCGAACCTTTTCTTCGTGCCAGTTGAGTTTGGTTTTGGAAAACTGTCGTCTGCCGGCTTCAGACTCAGCAAAAAAGAGTGTATGGGAAGATCGTTTCCGGTGCGATGGGTGGGTGAACTCGAGCTTTTCCGGAAACTATTGCGCACACCCCTCACCCATCCCGCTCCACAACCTCGCCATCAGCGAGCCAGATCACCCTGTCCACAATATCCGCGTCCTCAAGCTCATGCGTAACCATCAGGATCGTCTGCCCGATATCCCGGTTCAACTCCCGGAACAGCTCAAGTATCTGTCTCGACGAGGCACTATCCAGATTCGCGGTTGGTTCGTCGGCAAATAGAATCTTTGGCTTGTTGATGAGCGCCCGTGCAATCGCAACTCGCTGCTGTTCGCCGCCTGACATCTCCCGGGGGCGGTGGTCTGCCCGCTCCGCAAGCCCAACCTTCTCGAGTGCATCCATCCCCTTTGTGACGCACTCGTCCTGCGACAACCCGAGAGCCATTGCCGGCAGGTACACATTCTCAAGTGCGGTCAGTTCGGGCAGGATCGCGTACTCCTGAAAGACGTAACCGAACTTCTCGAGCCGAAACCTCGTCTGTTCGGACTCTGATAGCCCTGAGATCTCTACCCCGTCAATCACAATCTCACCTTCTGTCGGCGTGTCAATAAGCCCTAACTGGTGCAGGAGCGTTGATTTCCCGCTCCCGCTCTTGCCCATGATCGCTGCAAACTCAGCCCGCCTGATATCAAGCGTCACCTTTTTGAGCGCGGACACCTGCATCGTTCCCATGATGTATGTTCGTGAGAGGTTTCTTGTCGTGATTATCGTGTCCTGTTCCATATCCGTCATTTCAATCACCCCAGATTGCATCAAGGATCGTCTCACGCACCGCCTGCCATGATGGGAGGAAACCTGCGATTGCAGCGGATAGGATCAACCCCACACTCCTCATGATGGCGGCTTTCTGCTCGATTAAAAGTGTTACGTCCCCCATGGGAAATGCCATTGGATGCTTGATGAAATATGGCACCAGTATGGCAAACATGATCACCAGTCCGGCAATACAACCGCATACTGCATAAAATACCGCCTGGAATACGTACGACCGGACGATTATCGATTCCTTGATCCCGATCGCCCGCAGGATTCCCATCTGCCTTCGTTTGCTCACTGTACTGACGTAGATCACGATGAATATGGTGACACCTGCAACAAAGAACCCAATAGCTCCGGTGAGTGTATTCAGCACATCGAAACTCTGTGTGAGGGTGGCGACTATCCCTGCGTACACCGGCCATGGTTTTATGTCTTCATGGACGCCCAGCTCAACGAACTGGTTCAGAAATCTATCCTCTTCACCCTTCGTATCGGTCTTCACAAGAATCTGGGACGCCATATCCTGGATTCCGAGCACCGATTCTATCTCCTTCTTGGTTACGTATGCCATCTGATTCGACTGGATGAAGTTCGTATCAAATATCCCTTTCACCCGGTACTCCTGCCTGACTCCGTTCGTGAATGCAACCTCCACGGTGTCGCCGACCACAACGCCGCCGAGCGATATGTGTTCGAGACTTCCTCCGTGCCCACCCGCGATCTCTTTTCCGATGATGATCTCTCTCCTATCGTATTTGCTCAGATAATCGCCCGCAATCATCATATCGGGAACCTTAGAGACCGTTCGCTCATCATCAGGATCGATCGCACGGATGCTCCATGCGCCGCTCTGCTCTTCGTAGGCGATGGTTGCACCCGTGACGTACTGCGCAGAAGTGCCCATAACCCCCGGTACATTGATTATCTTCTTCACAACCGAGTCAGGGTTCTTGATATACACCGCGTCATCCTTCGGTTCGATCACGATGTTGCTGTAAAGGGTATCAATCACCTGTTTCTCGGTGGCGTCACCCATCCCGTCGAAGACCGATGTCGTGAACATGAGGTTCACGAAGGCGAGCGCCATTATGAGGACTGTGAGCGCCGATGTGCCTTTGTTGCCTTTTGCAATGAATTTGTAGGCGAGGAACGCTGAAACCTTGAGTTCTGTTGTTATGGGGGTCATTTTAATCGATCCGACCTGTCAGGGGATCTTCTCATTTCTTCCTGCGAAGATATAATACACAGGCAACGATGAGTGCAGCCACCGCGAGAGCCGGGATCACCATATCACTGTTTCCGCCGTCGCCAACATACAGCACCAGATCAACGGTTGTCGTGTGATCCCCGAGGTCATCTTCGTAAGAGATCACGGCTTGATACGGAATATCTCCGCTCTCTGTTGCGCGGAAGTTGAAGATGCATGGTGCGTCGTCGTCCGCCTCGATCTTTCCGAGGAACGCGGTCCGGGTGCCTTCAAACGGGATATCGATCGCAACTTTCACAGACTCGGCATCGCCGTGTCCGGAATTCTCGATCTGGAGCATGAGTGTCATGACATCACCGGTTGCGGGGGTTTCCGGGCGTGTTTTCACGCTTGCGATGCAGAGGTTGGCATCACCAACCACATTGATCCCGACAGAACTCTGCGAGGTTGCGTTTCCGCCGCTTTCATCGTCGCATCGCATCGTTACCGGTATCGCGTACGACGATATCTCCGCCCCGTCGCTCGCCATGATCCGGTAGCTCAGCCGCTCGGACGTGCCCGCCTCAAGTTTCCTGATTACAAACGTGTCAGCGCCAACCGGCACAAACGGGAGGTCGTCAAGTGCGCAGGTCACCTGCACTGTACTCGCAGTCCCGGTTCCTTTGTTTGAGACGAGGAAACTAAGATCAAACGTGTCTTCTGGCTTTATTGTCTCCGGATCGATCGTAATCTCCGAGATCACGAGTTTCGGCGTGCCACGCACAACGACCGGGACGGTTACATTCTGTTCGCGTTTTGCTCCGTCAGTAGTCCACATTGTCCCGAGTTCGATCTCGTAATTACCTGTTACCGCAGCAGGATCGATGTGGAGCAGGTACGTCTCAACGCGGGCGCCGTATCCGATGATCTTCTCGAATCGCATAATTCGATCGTTCTCATTCTTGAGGATGATCCGCGAATCGGGCATGATTGTGAGCACAATGCTGTTTGCCACACCCCCGCCGCGGTTATCGATTGTGACTGCGAGGACAAGATCACGTCCCGGCTCAACAGGCTGGGGTGAGAGTTCGTTTACGGTGATTACAAGGTCGGCGTTGTCCCCGCTGTGATGGATAGCGCAGGAGGCTGGTGTGATCGCTATGATCGCGATGGTTATGATTGCTATGAGTGCGACCATCCCCTGCCGAATGATCGGCCTGATTGTTGTTTTGGTGTACATTAATACCATAGGATAATATTGGAAGTACGCGGCAATTAAGTATCCCTTTGCCGAATATGGATCAATGCAGGATCAATGCGACCCGGGTATGATCGATGCTACGGGAGACGTGGCTGTTGCTATGAGTCTCATGTTGGGTGGGACACGGGGGCAAACTGCGCTCCACCCCACAGTAGTATTGATCGTCCCTGTGATGAATCGCGGGGGATTCATGGTCATGCAGTTGTAGTTCCGGAAGAAAAGTTCAAGCGAGCGGTCAGCTTGCCGGATTTCGTTTTTTCGCAGACGGCACAAAACCAACACCAGGATGACGTGCCATTCATCGGGCGAAGTTGTAAAAATTTGGGACC
>JAYEGG010000110.1:0-4223 GCA_034658995.1 Methanobacteriota archaeon
CGGTTAATAGAATTGAGATAAGCCATAGTAACCAGAAAGTAATAAAATAACTAACAACGGGGGATATTCCTTATTTACTTGATTTATCGTGGAGATCAATTTCACGGGAATTACCAAAGAGCCACAAATGCTTTCATCAAAGGCTCAAACGTTCTTGGATCGCCAAATAGTGCCAACCTTGTTCACATTTACCACTCCGATGGGCGGCTATCGTGTGCACAAGCGGCTTATGTCCATGGGTGTGGGTAGGGGATGCGCCGCCTCATCCGGTTCACATATCGGGCCGAAACCATCCGTACCACCACTTTGATGAACGACCACATCTCAGCCACCAGTGTAGGGTTCAATCTCCATCTGTTTCGTATGCAAAGCCTCTCCATCATCACCCTCAACCAGTTCCTCGATCCGCATCTCGGCATCATCAAGCCGCTTGTGACAGAGTCTTGAGAGCTTAACTCCTGCCTCAAACTTCTTTAGTGCCTCATCAAGCGTAAGTCCGGATCCTTCCAGTTCGTGCACGATATCTTCCAGATGTTTGAGTTTATCCTCAAATGAGGTCTCGACATCTGTTTCGGTGCTCGTTTCCACATTTGTTCCCGTTTTTGTCTCATTATCAGTCATGTTCCCCTATCTCCTTTATTTCATGTACTTTGCACCTGATCTCACCATCAGTGACCCGTATCTGCAGATCGCTTCCGGTAGATACGGTTTTGATCGTGTTCACGATTGATAGATCCGGCATCCTGAGAACGATGCTGTATCCGCGTTGCAGGTGGTTGAGCGGACTCAGTGCATGGAGTGTCGCCCCAAGCATCGACAGGTCTTTTCTTCGCAGTTCCAGCCGGTGCAGAACCGATCTATGTAACTGCCTGAACAGTTCATCGATGTACTGCCGGTGCTGGTTGATCCGGTCTATCGGATGCACCACGCCGCGCTCAAGGTACGCCAACCGATCCCGCTCTGTTTCAACCGCCCTTTGAATCGCGTGAACGAGTCTTAGATGTAGTCCTGCAACCTGTTGTGCAAGCTGCCCTCTATCAGGCACCACGAGCTCGGCTGCCGCTGATGGCGTTGGCGCACGCAGGTCAGCAACAAAATCGCAGATTGTGACATCGGTCTCATGCCCGACCGCCGATATGATGGGGATATCCGATTCAAAGACCGCTTCCGCAACTGCAGGTTCGTTGAATGCCCAGAGTTCCTCTATTGAGCCGCCGCCTCTGGCAACGATCATCACATCGATCCCGTGTGTGGCTGACCGGGACATGGATGTGGATAGCCGGTTCATCTGCCTGATCGCGTGGGCGATCTCGGCTGCAGCCCCTGCGCCCTGCACCCGCGTCGGCGCAAGGATTATGCGCACATCAGGAAACCGCCGCCTGATGACGTTTATCATGTCGTGCAGCACAGCGCCGGTGCGGGACGTAACGATCCCGATGGTCTCCGGAAATGCTGGCAGCGACTTTTTATGCGCGTCATCAAAGAATCCTTTCTTTGATAGCTGCTCTTTTAGCTGTTCGAACGCCAGGTACAGCGCACCGATGCCATCCGGCTGGATATCCCATACCAGCAGTTGATACACGCCTCTGGCTTCGTATACTGTGATGTTGCCACCGCACACAACCTTCATCCCACTTCCCGGCTTGAATCTCAGTTTCTGATTCGAACCACGGAACATCACGCAATTTAACTGGCTATGTGCATCTTTCATCGTGAAATACATGTGTCCTGACGTATGATGCACGAAATTGGAAATTTCGCCGCGAACAGAGATGTTGTTTAGTGAGGGATCATCCTGAAGCCTCTCTTTGACATACTGCGTCAGTTCACGCACGGTGTAGAGCATGAACAAATGTCATCGCAGAGAGACATAAAACTGTGCCGGAAGAGCAGAGTGAAAGTGAGTGCGCGGGGTGTGCGTGAGTGAGTGTGTAAGTGGGAGGGGCAAACGAGGGGGTGGGGTGACATGTTTATTAACATCCGCACCGATCACATACATATCAAGGGCTCGTGGCTTAGCCAGGATATAGCGCCGGACTTCTAATCCGGACGTCCCGGGTTCGAATCCCGGCGAGTCCGTCAGGATACTCGCGAGGGAGAAGTAATCGTGGTCAAACAGATCAAGGGAATCGCACGCGACACTCTTACGTTCATACTCGAGGTGAGTAGATCCACCGCGCCCAATGAATTTGCAGGGCTTTTGCGCGCCGATGGCGGGGTTATCACGGAGGTCATTGTGCTTCCGGGCACTGAGTCCTCTGAGGTGAGTGCGGTCATGCGCCTGTACATGCTGCCAACGATCTCGATTGCAGGTTCGGTGCACAGCCACCCAACACCAAACGTACGTCCCTCCGGGGCAGACCTCTCGCTATTTCTGCGGACCGGAAACTGCCACATCATCGCGGGTTTCCCGTATAATGAGCAAAGCTGGCGATGCTACGATGCAAGCGGGAAAAAAAGAGTGCTTCCGGTTCTTGATATCGATTTTGGGGATGAGGTTGTGCTCTGATACGGCACTATCTGAAAATCCGGGTGTTTCACGCTGATTGCATGGACGTCACGTAGTGCCCATGGCGTGCATCGCCTATGAGCTACCCACAGAAACTTGTGAGCTCGTACAGATTTGGCAGGTTTTCCGGATTTGAGGGTTATACGGACGTTCCATATACTTTTCACCGGAGATATGTCTTTATTCACATCGCAGGCAACTTTAAATATCCGCATAGCCATTATAGTCTTATGGAAGTCCCTTACGAACTTCTTGGCAGGTTCTTCGTCTTCTTAGCAGTCGCTATCCTTATGATGACTGTGCTGGCACTGCTGCTCGGTGTTTACAGTTTTAAGAGGCACAAGATCATATTTCCAAATTTCATCCTGTTCATGCTGTATCTATTCTATTCGCCTGCAAAATGGATTTGCAGGGTGTTTTACATCAAAGAAGAACTCGTAGACGAGATTCTCATCGAACTAAGGAATGCAATGATGCTTGAGAAGTTTAAGCGTATGCAGGACGGGCGCATAATCCTCCTGCCGCAGTGCATGAGAGGTCCTGAGTGTGCGACACGGTGTGATCCGATAATCGGCTATGAGTGCAAAATGTGCGGCAGGTGTGATATCGGTCGCATAGCAAAAGCTGCGGAAAAATACAATTTCAGGCTATTTGTCGTGCCGGGCGGCAGTTTTGTCAGAAAGATCCTCAAATCATGTAGTCCCGATGCATGTATTGCCGTGGCATGTTATAGCGAGTTGACAGAGGCTATGCAGGATATCGCGAAGACCGCACCAGTTCAGGGCGTCCCTCTGCTGCGGGACGGCTGCTATGACACAAAGGTGGATGTGGACGAGGTGATCAAGAAGATGGAGTTGTGTTGTGATGTATGAACTGATCGGGATTGCGATATCGGTGATCCTCGTCGTATCCGTTGTTCTGGCGCTGTTGGCTCTGATCATCAGCCGGATCAGCCTTAACAGGAATGTCTGGCTTGCCGGGGTCTTTGCAGACATCCTTGATTTCTTATATCTCCCGATCAAAGCCGTGTTTCAGAGGTTTGCAGATACGAGAACGCTCGATACGTGGATGGTTTCGCTCAAGAACATGGCGCACAGGTCTGCTTTTGCAAGGACGAAACACCGTCTGCTGCTCACCCCGCACTGCATGAGGTCGCTTGACTGCCCGGCGCCATCGACGCGTTTCGGGATCCAGTGCATGGGGTGTGGTAAGTGCGTCTTTGCAAGGATGCGGGAAGATGCGGATCGGTTTGGCTATACATTATATATTATTGCAGGCTCGTCGTATGTCCGTCATGTCATAAAGAAGGAGTCGGCAGACGGCGCGCTCCTTGTTGCGTGTAACTACGAGTTAAACAAGGTCATGCGGGCGCTCAAACGCAAGAAGATCGTGACTTATGGGGTTCCGCTTCTAACAGACGGCTGCTACAATACTGAGGTGGATTATGAAAACCTGATAGCGGTGCTGGAGAGTTTTGGCGCGCGCCCTTCAGGTAACCAGCGCAGCCAATCCGAAAAATCCTGAAGCAATTTTGGAGACTTTTTAATTTCTTATGGAGTACGTGTTTAGCCAACCACAAGATTACACAGATTTCGGCTCTCTGGTATCTTCCGTGATAGCGAACCCAGGAGCTCTATCAGATTGATCATCTATTCAGCCACTCGATATCGGTTTTGCAGAGTTTCCTGTCAGTTGAAAATATAATGAACCGCGG
>JAYEGG010000111.1:0-4200 GCA_034658995.1 Methanobacteriota archaeon
TGTACAGTCCTGTGGTTGGTCATTGTCCGGTGATGCAACCACGCCACATATTAGGGTCAGAATACTCAGTACGAAGATGCCTCTAACACACCATCTACTATGCATACGTCTGGCTTGATACGGAGGGGGGCGAGGCATGGTTTGGTCACCTGATTTGATTCTAACAACGTTCGGCAGACCATACCTTAAATATTACTGAAGAATCGTCAGTGCGCTGTATAGATTGTGTCAACCGAACACTCGTCAGCGTGTCCGTGCTGCTATTTGTTGATTAAATAGCTGGCACTTGTGATGTTTTTTTGATAACCGGTCAATTTGGGGGTGTGAGTCCGGGTACTTTTGCAAACGTGCCGCAGTTGGGTTTTGCCCAAAAAACAGGAACAGTAGGCAGCTACACTGCTGCCCGTCGTGTCACAGATATGAATATGCACACCTGCCACAAATAGTAGGGGTGTGGCAGATGGGGTTTGTCAGCCACCCGGCAATAAAACAAAGAAGTCTATGCTGCAGGACACTGGCTCTCTTATCGGACAGCCTCTAACGCAGGCAAGCCAAATGCGCCTGCCAATCCCGCGCCACGCTCTCCGACCTGATCAAAGCACTCTCGAACCGTTGAGATCGGCATATATGTCTCAGTTCGTGTTCCGTCAGCTGATTCTACTTTTATGATGAGTTCAGTCTTTGCCACGCCATGCTCGATGCATTTTTTCGCGACCCTGCCGTATTCTGCCAGTATGATTTTCAAGGTATCATAAGCCATCGACTGCCTGATAACGTCCATATCATTGAAGGTTGCCGTTTTTAGTGTGGATGTCGAACGGTTTTCGGTATTTTCCACATAATCGACGACCGCACGCATAAGCCCGATAACGCTCGCACCATCGATCTCTTTTGAGATCGTTTTGTCCTTTGTTATGTCAACAGGTTCGTCGACCCCATACAATATTGAATAGTCTTTGGTAGCCCGCATCATCTCGATGCGCAGGACATCCAGACATTTTTTGTCTTCAAATCTTGCGAATATACTTTTATCTGTGCATTCAACACTGACCAGATGGTGGTTTGACATATCCAGCATCTTCAGCACATTTTCTTTGTGAAATAGCCCTGAAGTGCTCCACACTGGTATGGGGAACGAACCGATTAGTTCTTTCACATATACGGGTTCTTTGAACCGTAGTTTATAAACAACTGATAGCACATCCATATCTGACGAAAATTCACCACATAACGCGCTCCCATTGTCAGATATCAGTGAATAGTTTCGTGTCGCATTGTATATGCCAAACTCAAGAAACGTCTCAAATATCTTCCGAATATTCTCTGAATCTCGCTTGATCCGCTCTTTCAGATCCTTGGTCCTCGAATCGAACTGCGCGTCAAGTTTTTTGGTCTGCTGGCTCACGCACGTTCCGCAGGTCTCTGTGATCGCTTCTTTGCAGGCGTCCAGGATGTCAGCGTCGTCATCCGTGATCATGGTATTCAACTGCGCACCAAGGTTGCTTTCGAACGCCTTTAACCGGGAGATCCGTTGATCTCTCGCGCGGTCTATGTTTTCAAGCTCTTTCCTGGCAGATATGACAACATTCTCTTTCGGGCATGAATCCCCGACTACGCCCAGCAGTTTTTCCAGATCTTTGATATAGTCACGTTGCACTGGTAGTTCAACCGAATCCTGATATAGGTACCTCATCCATCCACACCTCCGATTTTAATTGGTTGTTCTATTATTGAATGCTGCTACTAATTAATGTTTCTGGCAAATGACCCTTGCATCGACATTCGGGCAATCCCGAGTGCATCATCCCGGATGCGCTCCACCACCCTGGTGCCAGCATCAGTCGTATCAGCCACATCAGTCATCTCAATGATGAATGCCTCGACTGTGAGATACACCGAAACCCGCTCCCGAAGGCATCCCACGCGTGTAGCCTCGTCCCTGCCAAGAGCTGCATGGAGGTGTATGGCGGGCAGATCATCGTCCTGCCAGAGAATGTTTCCCACGCCAACTATCTCCTGCACATCCGTGATTGATGACCAGACCGGATCCGGCGGAACCGTGTCTCTTTTCGGTCCTGTTACGAGACGCATGTCCCTGACCGCACCAATCAGAATGAAGAACGCCTGCCTGATATCTTCCAGCTTCGCAAGCCCCTTGAGTTCAGCAAGCAGATCCTCGCCATGGTCGATCCGTGCGACAAATATCCTGCCGATGCAGCCGGCTTGGTATTCCATCTCAATTACTCTCGTTTGCGTCTTTCAGGTGCTTTTTTACACCATTTAGCAGTTCCTTGCGACCGAATGGTTTGGTGATGTATCCGTCAACGCCAACAACGTGAAGACCGATCATTTTATCGATGGACTGCGACTTAGAGGTGAGCATTATCACTGGAATGTGTTTCGTGTCCTCGTTTTTACGGATTGCCTGATATACCCCCCAGCCATCGATATCCGGCATCATAATGTCCAGCAAAATCAGATCAGGCTTCTCTTCCCCCTTGAGTTTGTCCAGTGCCGTCCTGCCATTGTATGCAGGGATGATCTCGTGCCCCTCATTTGTAAGCACAAGTGCGACCAGATCAACGGTATCCGGTTCATCATCTACTACCATAATCTTTGCGCACATTACAATAACTTATCCGCGGCAAGGCATAAAAAAGTACGCCTTATCTATCATCACCCAACCATTATGTGCTTCACTTCAAGGTATTCCCGAAGCCCGTGCACTCCAAGTTCCCTGCCGATCCCGCTCTCCTTGTACCCGCCAAACGGCGCATGTTTGGGCGCGCCGTGATACGTGTTTATCCAGACGGTTCCTGCCGCAATGCGGCATGCGACCTGCTTTGCGTGTGTTATATCCTCTGACCAGACCGCTCCGGCAAGCCCATACCTTGTGCCGTTTGCAATCTCGATAGCCTCATCCTCATCGCCGTACGTGAGCACAGATAGCACCGGTCCGAAGATCTCTTCCTGCGCGATGCGCATGTCAGGCGCAACATCGTCAAATACTGTCGGCTCGACAAAGAACCCACCGACCCCACCAACCCCATCGACTCCGCTTGCGCCACCAGCACCCATATCAAGACGTTTTCCGCCGAAAACAAGTTTTGCACCATCCCGGGTCCCGTATTCGATGTGTTCGAGGTCTTTTTCCATCTGCCTGGCACTGATCACAGGTCCCATGTCAGGATCGGTAAGTCCATCCCCGATTCGCAGCTTTCCGGTTTCCCGGATTAAATGCTCCATGAACCGGTCGTGAACGCTCTCTGGCAAAAGCAGCCTTGAACCTGCCGTGCAAACCTGTCCTGCGTTAAAGAAGATTGCAAAGACTGTTCCTTTCACTGCTTTTGCGATGTCCGCATCCGTAAGAATCATGTTTGCAGACTTTCCGCCGCATTCAAGCGTGATCTTCTTAAGGTTCGCTGATGCAAGCCGCATGACCTCTTTTCCAGTCTCGGTTCCGCCGGTGAACGCAACCTTATCGACCTTTGTGCTGCCTGCAAGCTCTGCCCCAACCACACTCCCCTGCCCAGCGATCACGTTCATCACTCCGGCAGGGCATCCTGCCAGGTGGAAGATCTCCCCAAGTTTTAGCGCTGTGAGTGGGGTCTGGCTCGACGGCTTGAGCACGACTGTGTCTCCTGCGGCAAGCGCTGGCGCAACCTTCCATGACGCCATCTTAAGCGGCAGGTTCCACGGGACAATCCCTGCCGCAACACCGATCGGCTCGTAGACAACTGTGCTGTGTTCATCAAGTTGCTCCTCAAGCGGTCTCGTGAGACCTGCAAAATAATCAAAGAAGTCTGCCGTGTCCATGACAAACCGCTTCGCCCATCCAATCGGCATTCCGTTGTCCAGCGTTTCGGTGCGCGCAAGAATGTCCACGTCCTTTCGGAGCAGGTCCGCGGCTTTTCGGAGGACGCTCGCTCTAAGTGGTGGGCTGGCGCTCCAGTTCGTATTATCAAACGCATCGCGTGCTGCATCGATCGCTTTTCGTGCATCACCGCGCTTTGCAGCGGACGTGGTTGCAAATTCCAACCCCGTTGCCGGATTAATCACCGAAAATACGCTTTCAGACTCCGCTTCCGCCCATTCACCATTGATCCATAGTTTGTAGTGTTCTGCCATGATGATTCACTCGCTGACCTTTGACTATACTTCGCACCGCCACAAATTGAGCTTTTTGATGGTCGGTTGGAC
>JAYEGG010000112.1:0-2725 GCA_034658995.1 Methanobacteriota archaeon
GCGGTTAATCTTTTTTTGCCATGATCCACTTATCCGGAAGAAATTAAAAAGTCTCACGAGATTACACTGATTTCCACGAGAAAGACCACCAGATTCTTGTGTCAAGCCTGCGCTTCAGCCGTGTGATCATCATGTCCTTTCCCACTCAGGAATTTTCCCTGTCCCTTCTTGCCTGCAATCTCACCATCATACACGATCTCTCCGCGGGACATGACCATCTCCGGAAATATCCCTTCCTTTCCCTCAAACGGAGTCCACCCGGCTTTGCTGTGGAGTTCTTCGCCTTTTATCTCCCTGACGTTCCTCGTGTCAACGATAACAAGATCCGCATCGAACCCTTTCGCAATCCTGCCCTTCTTGTTGAGCCCGAAGATCTGCGCAGGCTTTGTAGTCATCGCTTCGATCACTCGCCAGAGCGGGACCAGGTTTTGCTTTGCCGCATGAAGCATCAGCGGAAGCATCGTCTCAACGCCGGGGACGCCTGCGGGTGCGTCCCAGATGTTAGCCCGTTTCTCTTCTTCGGTGTGCGGCGCATGATCAGATGCGATGATGTCAATTGTGCTGTCATTAAGCGCGTTCCAGAGGTGCTGAAGGCACCGTTTCCGGAGCGGCGGATTCATCTTCCCAAGCGTCCCAAGACGATCCCAGTCTTTGTGCTGCAGGAAGATGTGATGCGGCGCAACCTCGCATGTGAATGGAACTTCCTTTTGCCCGTATTTCATCCGTCTGATCACGCCAACTCCTTCTCTCGTGCTCAGATGGCAGATATGTGTCCGTGCAGGGGTGTTGTCCCGCGCATCAGCGCCTTTCTGCTGCCCTGATGCCTCCTGCATCTCAAGCACCTGCTCGATCGCGATCGCCTCGCATATGTTTGGGCGGGCGCGTGAATACACGTCAGGGCGGCGTATCCCCTGCAATTCTTCGGTGAAATGGCTGCACAGTTCCCCGTTCTCTGCATGAATGCATGCGATTGCTCTGAGTTCGGCAATCGACCTTAACAGCCTTTCGAGATCTATTTCACCGACTTCGAGTTCTCCGTCCGCCATGAATATCTCTCCGAATGCGGTCACGCCGAGGTTCCACAATTCCTGCATGTTCCGGGGGTCTGACGAGGGCGCAACACCGCCGTTAATCCCAAAATCAATGATTGACTTACGTTTTGCAGACGTGAGCTTGAGTTTGAATGATTTTTTATCAAGCGTCGGCGGCACTGTATTCGGATGGTCGATGACCGTCGTCACCCCTCCGGCAGCGGCAGCACACGAGCCTGTGTACCAGTTCTCCTTGTGCGTAAGCCCGGGATCCCTGAAATGGACATGGGCATCGATTATTCCGGGAAGTACCAGTGTTCCGCGGGCATCGATCTTACTCCCATCATTTGGGAGGTTCTTTCCGATTTTTTCGATTTTTCCGTCGGTTATTGCGATATCCGCGCTCTGGAGTTCGTTTTTCCAGAGTATCCGCGCATTTTTGATGATCGTATCTGGCATGGGAGTTAACTTCCGCGGTCGTGTCAAAGAAGGTATCGGTCGGCTGCCCTGATTCGAGTGGTCGGGGGGCATGGATCGCCACAAAACAACATTGGTCTGTTATTCGCTGTTTTGTAAGGTAGCCCGGGCACCACCACGGTTGAACGAGGTGACATTACAGGGAGTATCACAGAGAGTATCCGTGCAAACGACGGTCCGGACGCGAAACGGCGCACCAAAAGGTATAAAAGTGGTTGCATCAGTACACTCTTATGATATCAGATACCCCTTGTACCTGCGGCTGTGGTTTAGTGGTATGACATGAGCTTCCCAAGCTTATAACCCGGGTTCGAATCCCGGCAGCCGCATGTATGCATATACAACACTATATGTTGTACTGCATATATTATACACACCCCTACATAAACAGAGGTGATTTACATGAGAGTAACAAGAATAACAACACTATTACTGGTGCTTACAGCACTGGCGCTGTCACAGTGTGTATCTGCGGCAGTATACGAGGAATACGACTGTTCAATCAAGCCGGACGGTTCATTCAGTCCGGATGGCACCAGGATCGTTTTTGCTGATTTTGATGATGGTGGGAAGGATAAATTGTTCATTTCAAAAGCGGATGGGACCGGTGCGACCGTGTTGATGCCAGATATACCAAAAAAGGAGTTCACTCCTGACTGGAGCTCTGACGGTAAGAAGATCTTCTATATATCATTCAACAAACAGGGAAATGGAAAGATTCATGTGGTGAATGCAGATGGGACTGGCGCAAGGGAACTGATGCCGGACGACTCAAAGAAACAGTGGAGCCCTGATGTCAGTCCTGACGGGACGAAGATTGCTTACATCTCAAGGCAGCCTGGCAGCAAGGAGAAACTCTACATCGCGAACATCGACGGGACTGGCGCAAAGGAACTGATGCCAGATGATTCAGATAAACAATTTGCCCCGGATTTCAGTCCCGACGGAACAAAGATTGCCTACAATTCTTTCAATGTCAACGGTAAGCTTGATAAGATCTTTATCGTGAACGTTGATGGCACCGGCAAGAGAGAACTGATGCCAGAGAGCGATGAGAAGCAGTTTTCCCCCAGTTTTAGTCCCGACGGGACGAGGATCGCTTATGTTTCATTCGATGAGGCTAAGCTTGAGCGGGTGTACATCGTGAATGTGGACGGAACCGACAAGCGAAGACTCACCACTGCAACAGAGGGTAGAGAACACGATCCGCACTGGAG
>JAYEGG010000112.1:2825-4188 GCA_034658995.1 Methanobacteriota archaeon
GTAAGAATACCTGCCATTTCCGATATGAATACCCAAATTCTCTAAAATGATGTAAATGACACGGATGGATCATTGGAAGTTGGATGCCCTGTATCTTTTCAGCAGTTGCAGGGCGCCCCAACTTCTGAAATGGCTTGCTCCGGGTATGCGTTTCATGTCCATACTCACCATAGCTTACACGTCCTCGTGCGCCAAACTTCTGCTCCAGAAGATGGGGTCAGCACCAAAACGATGCCCCGCTTGATCTACAATTACATTTAAATACCAAAAGGGGTTAATTATTATATAACTACTAACCGGAGGCTGAATCATGAAATCCATAGTCGAAGACGCATTATCTCGGGCGGAAATACAAGCAGACTCGCAAATATACCTGCAGGATCAGTCAATCGAGACTGATCAGGAACTTGAGAAGATCCTGTCAGAACTCAAGACCAACATCGCGGTCGTAGGATGCGGTGGCGGTGGCTCAAACACCGTTCAGCGGATGATGGAGGATGGCATCAGCGGTGCTGACTTATGCGCCATAAACACCGATGCCCAGCATCTGCTATACATCAATGCCAGTCAGAAGGTGCTGATCGGGCACAAAACCACGAAAGGACTGGGCGCGGGCAGTATGCCACAGATCGGGGAAGCTTCTGCCGAGGAAAATCTGGACGAGCTCCAGAAGGTCGTGGATGGCACCGATATGGTGTTCATCACCTGCGGGCTTGGTGGCGGCACAGGCACCGGAGCTGCTCCAGTCGTTGCGAAAGCCGCGCAGGACGCTGGCGCACTCACGATCTCGATTGCGACACTCCCGTTCACGGCAGAAGGCTCGATCAGACGAAGCAATGCCGAAGCAGGACTTAAACGGCTGATGGAAGTGTCTGACACCGTAATCGTCGTTCCAAACGACCGGCTGATGGAAGTTGTGCCAAGACTCCCATTGCAGGTCGCCTTCAAGGTATGCGATGAGGTTCTGATGCGAGCGGTCAAAGGCATCACCGAACTGATCACAAAACCGGGGCTGGTCAATCTCGACTTCGCAGACGTGCGAACAATCATGCAGAAGGGCGGCGTTGCGATGATCGGGCTTGGCGAGGCAGATGGCGAGAACAAAGCGACAGAATCTGTGAAAAAGGCACTCAGAAGTCCGCTTCTCGATGTAGACATCTCTGGCGCAAATGCAGCACTCGTGAACGTGGTTGGCGGATCCGACATGACCGTATCAGATGCAGAGGGCGTCGTTGAAGAAGTGTATCAGCGAATCGATCCGGATGCACGTCTAATATGGGGGGCGCAGATCGACCCGTCGCTTGAGAACACGGTACGCACAATGCTTGTGGTCACTGGCGTCAAGTCGCCACAGATCTACGGG
>JAYEGG010000113.1:0-4174 GCA_034658995.1 Methanobacteriota archaeon
GAGTGTACCGAGTGCGGTACCTGCGTAGAATCCTGTCCAAGCGAAGCGATTGTAATGGAAGACTAAAGGTCTTCCACCCTTTATTTTTTGTTAATACGTTATTTACGGGGGCGGATTTATGGAAACGTTGAAGGTAGGAATACTCGGGGCAACTGGCGCTGTCGGGCAGCGATTCATTGAGGCGCTTGCAGGTCACCCCTGGTTTGAATTAAGCTCACTTGCAGCATCCGAGAGGAGCGCTGGCAAACCGTACGCCCGCGCTGCCAACTGGAGGCTTGCATCCGCACTTCCGGGCGAGATCGGGGGCCAGGTCGTGGTCCCCATGAAACCGGAAGCGGTGGATGCTGATATCGTGTTCTCTGCACTTCCCGCCGACATTGCGCGCGATGTCGAGCCCGCGTTTGCCCGCGCAGGCTTCATGGTCGCAAGCAATGCATCAGCATTCAGGCAGGAGCCTGATGTGCCGCTAATGATCCCTGAAGTGAACGCTGAGCATCTTGGCTTGCTCGAAGTCCAGCGGGATTCCCGGAAGTGGGATGGCGCGATTGTGACCAACCCGAACTGCTCGGTCATCATGCTCGCGGTTTCCTTAAAGCCACTCGTCCGGTTCGGAATTAAGGATGTGAAAGTGGCGACGATGCAGGCAGTCTCTGGCGCGGGATATGACGGCATCTCATCGATGGCGATCCTTGACAACGTCATCCCACACATCGGTGGGGAGGAGGAGAAGGTCGAGCGCGAGGCGCAGAAACTGCTCGGGACGTTTGATGGCAGTTCCATTGTCGACGCGTCGTTTGAGGTCAGCGCAAGCTGCCACCGGGTGCCGGTTCTTGATGGGCACACCGAGGCAGTCTGGATCCGGCTTGCAGACGACCCGACACCTGAGGAAGTCAGGGACGCGTTCTTAAACTTTGATCCGGGGCTTGATCTTCCGACTGAACCAGATCATGTAATCATTGTTCACGACGACCCCGACCGACCGCAGCCGAGACTGGACCGGGACCGGGGCGGCGGCATGAGCGTGTCGGTGGGCAGGATCAGGGAAGGGATCAGGTATATTGCGATGGGGCACAACACCGTGCGGGGTGCTGCCGGCGCATCGGTTCTGAATGCCGAGTTGATGCTGAGCCTGGGTTTGTTGTGATTGGTCTATCGAACCTCAACCATGCGGATCAGATTTATCATTGCATGCAAAGTTCAAAATCGCTCACGAGTTCGCCACAGAAGAGACGTTTTTTGGTAGAATTGGGTGTACGGTCGTTAGATATGTACACACACCGAAAGGGTCATATAAAAACCCTGATGACCCAGTGGGACGCGAAATGTATCGCCAACTCCTGTCTTCCATGCTGTTATCATACGCGGGGCGTTTGTCACCGCAAAAAACCACTATAATTCCCGGAACCTGAGTTACACCAAAGGAGGTATGGTGGGAGAATAAGTAGTAACCTTTGGCGTCTCGGCCCCGCTCCCACCACGTTATAGTTGGATGAACTATTACATAAATGTTACGGTGAGCAAAATGACATTTTTCTAATTACCTGTAGTCAGGCACATCCCCGAACATCTGCGCCATCCGCCAAATCCGTGTTTACACTCCTGAGCAGACGAATCCCCATATTGGACGGGCGGCTCAGACCGCGAGAATGGTCATAGCCTGCTTCGTACCGCAGCTACGAGGATTGGTAGTGTGATGGTTGCGTCTGCATACACCGTGACTGCTTTTGCGTTTTCGTTGATTTTTCCCCAGGATTTTGCCTCATTAAGCGTCGCACCTGAAAGTCCGCCGGATTCGGGTCGGTCGGTCGTTAACTGGATCGCATAGTCAAATCCTTTTGATGTCATGAGTGTTCCCTGTAGAATGAAGTTCTTTGGCACGCCGCCCCCGATGAAGACCGCGCCTGACTGCTCGGCGTCAAAGCATATATCAAGAAACTCGTGGACGTCCGCGAAGACATCGACATTTAGCTGGTTTGTCTGCCGGTATAGCCACGCGTGAAGCCCGATCATCGAATCCTGGACTGCGGGGCAGAATATGGGGACATTGCATTCATAAGCCGCCCGCAGGATCGAGTTCGGATCGTTTAGCGACTTACCGATATCTGAGAGCATCTGCCTGATCGAGATGCGGTCACCCATACCTTCGAATACGGTGAGCAGGTGCTCTTCCAGCCGTGTAAAGTGGAGTTCCGGTATGAACACATCGTATATCCGGTCGATCTGCTCGCGGTACAGCGCATTGTCATCGACAACGTCGCTGCCCTTATAATGGGGCAATCCAATCGATTCAATGAGGTCATGCACGAGATTTGCGCCGGTTGAGACGAGCGCATCGATATGACCGTCTCTGATCAAGCCTGATACGATGTTTCTCATGCCCGCTGGCACCATTGCACCGGCAAGTCCGAAGAACTTTGTGGTCGCGTCGCTTTTGAGCATCTCTTCATAGATATCACAGGCTTGCGCAAGCCTTCCTGCGCCAAATCCGCACCCTCCGAGCGCGCTGACAAGGTCGTCAACCTGCATCGCTGGGGTGATCTCTGCCTGCACAACCGGGTCGTTTAGCTGCGTACCATTGCCGTGTGTTGGGTTGCTGTGTTCCGTGTTCATCCATCCCCCATATATAAACAGCCAGGATATTAATCTTGTGACGTGGCGTGGTGTGTCATGACATTGTTTGCTGTGACGTAGTATGGTGGGCGCATCTGGCAGGACGACGAAGCAATCGATGAAACATTATATATCAACCGAATCCGAGAGAGTGACACGATGGATGCCGTGACCAGAGAATTAAATGACCTATTGCCTGATAATATAACATCAGAACCATGATTGGACGCCGGGTGGAAGAATGGTTCGTGCTGATGTTGCATGGAATCGAAGTTACAGGTTCAGGCATAAGTCGCAGATGAATACGGGGCATCCCACGACAACATGACAAAGGAACTTAAATACTGCACAAGAAGTACGAAAGATCTGCTGATCGATATGAAGGACACGTCCGAGTTGATGCTTGATCTTGCATACTCTGCTGTGATCTATGACGACAGGGAGATCGCAATGGAGGTCATCCGCCTTGAAGAGAAGATGGATACCCTCGATTACTACATGCGGATATCAACGATGTTGAGCGCTCGCAGGCTCGATGAGGCAGAGGCGCTTGCAGGCGTGCTGCAGGCTGGCGCCGCTGCCGAGAACATCTCGAATGCCGCAGGCGACATCGCGAAGATCGCGCTCCTTGATCTCGGGATACCGCTCGAACTGAAGCTTGACCTGCGGGGGGCTGAGGAGACGCTTACCAGGGCAACGATCAGCGCAGAGTCACCGATGGCTGGGCGCACGCTTGGCACGATCGAACTTGAGACCGAGACTGGCATGTGGGTGATTGCAATCAGGCGTGACCGGAGCTGGATATACGATCCGGACCACAGCACCAGGATCCGGGAAGGCGATGTGGTATTTGCACGCGGGCACGACGAGGGCGTACCACTGTTTATAGAGTGCGCGACCTGCGAAAAGTATCAGCGAGCCACATTTGAGCTTACGCGTGTGCTTGCCGATCTTGACCGGGCTGTTGACCTGATCGTCGAGATGAAGAATATGTCAGAACTTGCGATCGGGCTTGCGTACTCTGCCGTGCTCTTTTACAACAAGGACATCGCCGAAGAGGTGAGCTACATCGAGGATAAGATGGATGGCATGAAATACGAACTCCAGCACTGGGTGCTCAAATCGGCAAAGCATATGGACGAGGTAGATCAACTCCGCGGGCTTCTGCATCTCGCAAATGCGTCAGAAGCGATCTCTGATGCCGCTTATGATCTTGCCGACGTTGTGCTGCGGGATATCGAGTTGCATCCGATCATGGCGCTTGCCGTGCGTGAGTCTGACGAGGTGGTCACCAAACGGGAAATTTTGTCAGGTTCAGCGGTCGCTGAAAAGTCACTCGGCGAGTTAAAGCTTGAAACCGAGACCGGAGCACATATAATGGCAGTTAAACGCAATGATAAGTGGGTATACAGCCCGAGCGCAAGAACGGTGCTGTATGCAGGCGACATCCTCATTGCAAGAGGTACGACCAGCGGAGAGGAACTGCTCACCCGGATGTGTTCGTGACCCGCCCACCCTTCGGGTCTTGTCCGCATCCACACCAATATCAAGATATTCGTTAAGT
>JAYEGG010000114.1:0-4165 GCA_034658995.1 Methanobacteriota archaeon
TGCAGAATCGTCAGCCACCCATTCACATCTGCGAAGGGATAACGATCGACAGCGCCGCCATCCCCACCGATGTGATACGGTTGTGACCCGTTGCTCGGATTTCCGGTGCAGATGTGATCACTCCAGTAGTTACCTTCTCTCAGATTGAGGTTGTACCATCTGTTTACATCGTCTTCCCCTATCTCATCCTTCGCGTTTTGATTATTGTCTATAAAATTGTTGTGATAGAGGTTGTTGGCAGGGAGAATTCCGGTTCCGTCAGATGAACGGATATACACACCATATTCGGAGTTTAAGGAAATGTTGTTCCTGAATATGCCGTTGTTGGTGGAGTCCCGGTCATAGGCGATGCCGTAGTTATTCAATTCTATGGTATTTCCGGAGATGATATTATTGGACGATGAACTCATGCCGATTCCGGCATCATTCGAATGTATCAGGTTCCCCTTGATTATTATGTTGTTACTGCAATTCATTTTTATTCCTGCATTCTCATCGCCGCTGTTCATTATCTCAAATCCTCTCAGTTCCACATCACTGGCTTGAATTGTGACCGTGTCCTCATCCTTGCCCCCATCGATGACCGGCATGACCGGCATCTCTTTGTCAGTTCGTCCGATCACATCAACCGATTTGTCGATAACTATGCACCCATAATACCCGGGATAGACCTCTATGATATCATAATCGTTCGCACAATCGATTGCTTCCTGTATGCTCGTGTAATTTGCGTTTGGGAACTGCTGCCCATCGTCATCCACCGTACACACCCTGCTGACCCTCACGATCTGCTCCTTGCAGTTGTTCGCAACAGAGGTCTCGCCGCTCACCGGAACTGCGCACACGCCAATCAGATGATCGCCTGGCTCGTCGCCCGACCTTATGAAGTTGACGACAGTTGAGCTTCTGCATGGCAGATTTCCAAGTATCTTTGTATCGCACACGGTACCATTCTCCAAAAGCTGGATTTCCACATCGTTTTCGTCTTCTGATCCCCTATTCTTGATTGTTGCGTTTACAACGATGGATGATCCTGCCATCACACGAATCGGGATCTCCAGAGCCACTACATCGATATCATGCTCTGGAGTGTGGACATGTATCGAGGTTTCCGGGTCTCCAAGAAGATTGAGCTCGTAATAGCAGTATCTCATGTAGTTATCAGAGATAAATCCTATATTATCCTCTTTTGAGTCCTGATTCGCCCTACCCAGGTCTGTAATATCCTCGCCAAAGATCGCGTCCCAGAATTCCCGGTCAAAATACTGCGAGGGTCCGTTGGTGCTGTGCTTCTCACTCCAGCCATACCTCGAGTTTGCTATGAATCCGAAAGCTCCGCCCGGGCTTGTGACGAAATGCTCGATGACGCAGTCATAGTCGGTGGTGTAGCCGTAGCTATCCCTGTTGTCAAACGACCCTGCATAGCAGCCCTGACTGTAACCAAAGAAGTATCTGTCGTTTGTTAGCGCATCCACGTCAGAGTTGTCCATCTTCAGCACTATACCCACGTTAGCATGTCCGATATGGTTTATCAGATGGGTGTTGCCGCCTATTATGCGTATCATCTCCGATTTTTGCCAGCCACCATCCAGATCACGATCGTACAGGGTATGTCTGTTGTAGCCGTCCGGAAAACCGGCTGTGCAATAACCCTGTGAGCACGAACCATTCTTGATCTCGTCTTTGTAATCTCCGCCCCATGTCGCCCCACCGGATTCTTCGAGCGCACCCTTATCCGTATCCATATCACTATCCGCAGCCATCCTTTCTTCGAAATAGATAGAACTCCGGAGAGCGTCGCTGAACCACTTGCCCCCAAATGTGCTGACCTCCCCTTCAAACTCTTCGATCGATCGCGTCAGATCCTGGCTTCTGTATATCCCGATCTCTTTCTCCCGCTCCCTGATTTTGGATTTCAAACCGTTCGTGAATGAAATGATCTCTTTCACATCCTTCTCTTCCATCTTCAAATCCTCCCCCGTTTCATTGTCTATCACATATTTTACTGCTGGCATATATTTCACTACCAGACGGGCAGCATCGAAGAGGAGTCCGGGCTCGTCGATCAGAATCTCCCTCACTTCCGGACTGTAATCATAGTAGAGATCCACGTATTCCCCCTTCAGGGATTTATCTCGCAATTCCCTCAATATATCCAATTTTTCATCCGGTTCACGCACGTTACCTCTGTAAACCGCCTCCTCTATGAGACAGGGGATGTCTTCCCAGAGCAATTCCCCGATCATCCACGTATCCATGAGATATGGATCGTCAGGGGGAGTGCTTTCGTAGCTGATCGTTTTATTCACAAAATTAGATAATTCTGATAGAGAGTCGACCGGGGCTCTGCCAACATAGACCTCTGCCATCAGATCGACCTCCCCACCCCAATCGCCGTCGCCGGGTTCGCCGTATACGCAGTCACCATCGTAGTCGTAGTCCCCATCAAGGCAGGCATAATACAGATCCGCCACTATTCCTGCACCATCAAAACTCCACAACTCCCTTGCAGGAACGATCTCGTCGCCGGACTCGCCCCCGAGATCGCCACCATCCGCATCTCCACCCAGAAGAACGTATTTCACACCCCAGTTGAGATGGGCATGCCGTATGAAATTGCGGATCTTCGTCTGATCATCTATTCCGGTATAAGTTGCGTATATCGTCTCGGTCGTGACGATCGTTGCGTTCAATCCCTTTGAGCGTTTCCAATCGATCAGATCGTGGAAATTCGGGGTGACACTCGCGTTCTTCAGTTCTTCGTCTGTTATGATGAGATAGTCAAATGTCGGATCAGCGGAACGCTTGGATTTGACGACCCGATCGTATGTGCCGGCTTCTTCCGGATTATCCACCATTCCAAGAATCTCCACCCTATCTTCGGGCAAGCCCCTGAACAGTTCACTGGGCGGCGCAGGCTTCGTCCCGACCACAACCCGCATACCTTCGAATAATGATACATCTCTACTCGCAGGAATGTACTCCACAGGATAAAGATTCAGGATGAGGATCTGATAGCCGTTCTTGTACTGAACACCAACCTCTGAATATATCTTTTCAGGATAGTGGCTCATCGAATTGTATATTGACACGTTTAACGGAGTTGTCACCCCTTCAGCACCAATCGGCACGGGTTTCTGAGCAGGTTCGATCAAAAACTTGCCCAGATATCTTTTGCCGTCCGCAGTAACCCGGATGTCGTCCACTTCCACCCCATCAGGGATCAATATCCTTACAGTCTTAAATGGCATCATGGGTGCCCCGGGAGATGCACGAGTGGGCAGACCCAGGATTCTGACCTCTTTGGAGTCATAGGACGCAGCTTTGATAGCCGGTCTTTCGAACGAATAATTCAGTATGATCTCCCCGTCACGCGTTCTGCTCCCTGCCTGTGCGGCGGTACTCGAGACCGCGGAAAGTAGGAGCAAACCCGCTATGCAGACGATCAGGACGTTTCTTAATCTTTTCATTGCTTAATCACCATTCCTTACAAATTTATGCAACCGGCTGCCGCCTGCAGGATCATGAGCGCGTCGAGGGATGTGACGCGGTCGTCGCCACTGACGTCTGCCGCAGGGTTTTGTGCGCCGGTGGCTGCGAGCCCGAGCGCGATTGCGGCGTCCGCGGGGGTGGTGTGGTCGTCGTGGTTGAGGTCGCCTCTGGTGGCAGATGGCGTATGCATATCGACGGTGACATTGACCAAACCACCATGCCATCCGAACCACGGGTCAAAGTTGATTGAATCGCTGACTCCGATCGTCTCATTGCCAGCACCATCAAACAGACGCGCTACAACGACCATGTCGCTCGTATCAACATCCTCATCCGCCAGGTTGGTCAGGTCGTACCAACCAACTGCGCCATCAATTGCATTCAGGGATGTGGTGACCAGTGGCATATCAGAAGTATTATTGACGATGTTTCCACTCACGCCACCATAATGAAGTTCAACTACTGCACCGGCAATCCCCGTACCGTTTCTGTCCAGTATGAACCCGGAGATGGTGTGTGCTTGCTGGTACGCGGGATTCGATGTCTCAAATTCGATATAAATATTCTCAGATGGTTCTATCGATGTAAAATTCCATGTTACACTATCATTTTCAAAGACGTAGTCCTCGGGTGTGAGTGTGGTTATCCAGCTCCGCTCAATGCCATGGAGATT
>JAYEGG010000115.1:0-4159 GCA_034658995.1 Methanobacteriota archaeon
TGAGTCTCGTACTGACGGCTCAGTCCACCTTAATTCTAAACACCTCTTTCGCCCGTCGGCACCATCCCCGGATCATCTGCGCGGCAAAGATCTTGATCGGGGTACGTTTTCCATAAACCCGGGTCTTTCCATCGCGGATCGCCTCAAGCACAGCTTGCTGGCTGCGTTCTGCCACAATCTCGGTCACAGCATACCCAATCATCATCACGGCATGTGCGTCGCTACCTGACACCGCCGGAATCCCCATTGCAAGCGCCATCCGCTCGGCTTTCCTGTTTGCTTCTCCCGTGATGAACCGCGAGTTGAATATCTCGACTGCGTCCACGTTTAAGTCTGAGAAGTCCCCGATGCCGTGGCTCAACCGCTTGAACGGATGCGGCACCACGACGACACCGCCAAGCTCGCGTATGCGCGCAATCGTCTCCTGCGGCGTCTGTTTCGGAGGAATGTCCTCCCGCACCCCGAGAGCGATGATGTGCCCCTTCGTCGTTGTTATCTCGATTCCGGGAATCACAATCAGCGGGAGATTAAGTTCCTTCGCGCGCTGTTCTCCGACGACTCCGCCTTTTGTCGTATCGTGGTCGCAGATCGCAATCCCGTCAAGACCGATGTCAACAGCATGTTTCAGTATCGAATCGATCGGCGACCAGCTGTCCCTGGAATATGTGGAGTGGATGTGGAGATCAAAGCGCATGGTGCTCATTTCGATGTGTGCGAAAGTATAAGCGCATGTCGGTTGCGTGGGCAGGACCGTGGTTGTGTCGTCGATACCAGATTATCTATGTTCCACTTGTTCCCTGGCACTGTGAGATAAGCGTCCCGACGTTCTCTTGAGCCATCCGATCGTGCAGAACCACAAACATGTATTCGCGGTCATCTTGAAGGGTCACGCGTGTGACCGAGAGATCCTGTGTGCGCTGTAGACTTGAGAATCTCTCCGCATGAAACGGGACATACGCAACGTCCACTATCCCGTTTTGCACGGCACTTATGCTGGCGGTTGCGCCTGCATGGATCCCCCGCGCACGAAATGGCAGCATCCCGGTAAGCAGGTCCACGATACCTGCTGGCGTTCCCGCAATCACAAAATCGGATGCGGACTCATCGCCAAATAGCACGACCTCGACTTGGTCCCCTGTTTCCATGATCTCAATGTCGGGACTGATCTCAATGAAGCCGTCCGCCGATGCGAGCGTTGTGATTGCACCAGAACCCCTCTGCACTGGAAACGCATAATCTCGGACGAGCGCAACCGGGAGGAGTTGATGCCGCCCGGCAGATTTGACGCGTGTCCCGAGCACAGCCGGCTGCCGCTTCACTACGGTCTCATAACCAAGAACGTCACGTATTCTCGGCGCTACCATGTAATGGAACATGCTTAGCGCAGATGTTGGAAATCCTGGCAGTCCAATAACCGGTTTCTCCATTTTCGCTATTATCATCGGCTTTCCCGGCTTGATATTAATTCCGTGTGCAAGAATCTCGCCATGTTCCCTTAAGATATGGGGCATGATGTCGCCGGATCCGGCAGACGTGCTGCCTGATGTAAGAACCAGATCGCACTGCGAAATCGCTTTTTCGAGGGTTTCCTTTGTTTTTTCCGGGTCATCTGAAACGATCCCGTACATGACCGGGGATGCGCCGCATTCGCGCACGGCAGCACAGATTGTGTGGGAGTTCACATCATGCACCTGCCCTGCCTGCAGCGACCCATCGATCGGCACAAGTTCGGTTCCGGTCGAGATGATCCCGACACTTAATGCGGATACGATGACATCATGGCGCCCGATGGCGGCGAGAACCCCGATTTCCCGCGACCCAAGTTGCGTGCCCCGCGACAGCACCCGGTGCCCCTGCTTAATATCTGCGCCCGCCCGCATCACATTCTCTCCGGCATGGACCGCCCGCCCGATCCATACGGAAGATTCAGAAGACTCCCCGGATTCGGGCGGTGCGGAAGGTGTGGACGGTGTGGAAGAGCCTGCTTGCTCGGTGTATTCAACCATCACGACCGCATCCGCACCATCAGGGAGCATTGCGCCTGTCGCAATCTCGGCAGTGACCCCTGCTGTGATAGAAAGCGCGGGAACGTGCCCGGCATGGACGACGCCCTTGCTTGCAAGCTGCACAGGCACATCCTCCCGTGCCGTGTATGTATCTGCCGCACGCACCGCATAACCGTCCATATCCGCCCGGTCAAACGACGGCACATCGATCGCAGCAACCACGTCCTCCGCGAGTATGCGACGATACGCCTGATCGAGTGGCACGACCTCAGTGCGACTGTGCATGATTGATTTAAGGATTTGCTCCGCCCTTTCAATGGATATCAGTTCGTGAAATTCATTTCGTTTCATATTATACGTTGTAAATTGACCGGAGTGTTTTAAGGTTATCTGGAGAGTGGGGCGGGCAGCCCTCTTGAACCAAACCTTTATCCAACCGCTGCCCAAGAAGAGACATTATGGGTTCGGATATCGGCGATCTGTTCGAGAGTAGAGAAACCGAACTGAAACAATTGCGCAGTCAAGCCGTTGCGATTGATGCATACAACATAATATATCAGTTTTTAAGCAGTATAAGGCAGCGAGATGGCACGCCGCTCAAGGATTCGCACGGAAGAGTGACATCCCACCTGTCCGGGTTGCTGTACCGGACAACAAACCTTGTTGAGGCAGGTCTGAAGCTTGTTTTCGTTTTTGATGGAGTCCCTCCTGATTTCAAGGCGGCAACGATTGAAAAACGGGTGGAAATACGAAACACCGCTGACAGACAGTGGAAGGAGGCGCTTGCTGTCGGTAGCGAGGATGCATTCAAGTATGCGCAAGCATCGTCCAGACTTACGCCTGATATGGTCGAGGATGCAAAGCTGCTGCTCGCATCGATGGGTATTCCGGTGGTTCAGGCGGCAAGTGAGGGTGAGGCTCAGGCGGCATACATGGCAAAATCGGGGGATGTCAGGCTTGTCGGGTCACAGGATTATGATTCACTGCTCTTCGGCGCCCCGGAGGTGGTAAGAAACCTCACAACCGGCGGGCGGAGAAAGCTTCCAAAGAAGAATGTCTATGTGGAGGTGAAGCCAGAGGTCATCGAACTGCAACAGAACCTTGACCGGCTTAAAATCACGCGTGAGCAGTTGATCGACATCGGCATCCTCGTGGGCACCGATTACGATCCCGGAATCCACGGTATCGGGGCAAAGAAGGCGTTGCAGTCGATACACAGGCACGGATCGATCGAAGATGCGCTTGCAGAACTCGGTGAATCGATCGAGAATCTCCGCGGGATCAAGGATTTCTTCTTAAACCCCCCTGTTACGCCTGACTACTCGTTGAAATGGAAAACACCCGACGAATCTAAGATTAAGGAACTGCTCTGCGACGAACACAACTTTTCAGAGGCACGCGTGATAAAGGCGGCAGAACGACTTACGGTCACTGCAGATTCCATGAAACAGAGCACGCTTGATATGTGGGGGTAAATGCCGGATGGCTGAAAAGAGCGTCTTCAGAATCCATCACGAATTCTATGTTCTCACAGCTTCACTCTTCTTCGGGGATCTTGGCACCGGCATATTGATGCCGCTGATTCCACTGTACCTAAAACATCTGGGTGGCGGCATGGGCATGGACCTGGAGATCAAATCCGCGCTCGCATTCGGCGTGTTCGGACTCTTTGCGGCTGCATCGTACCCGGTGATGGGACGGCTCTCTGACCGTATCGGCAGGCGGAAACCGTTTGTGCTCGCAGGACTCACTGGGTTCACGGTGCTGTCTGCCGCATGTGCGAGCATCGATACATTCGAACAACTACTCCTGATCCGCGTTGCGCAGGGGATCATGGTGGGAGTGATGGTCCCCTCGGTTCTTGCGATGCTCACTCACAGATCCACGCCGGATAACCGCGGAAGATCAATGGGCGCATACTCGACGGTTCGCGGCATCGGATCCGCAGCCGGACCTGCTGCTGGCGGCGTGATCGCTGTGACCGGGGGATTTAGTGCCGGATTCTATACGTGCGCAGCGCTTGGGTTGAGCAGCATCATCTTTGTGGCTTTTTTCGTCGAGGAACCCCGCACATCAGGCACATCAAGCACATCAAGCACTGCATGGAACAAAACAGGCTGTCTGCCAAACTCATCCGACCATGCCGCAAACAA
>JAYEGG010000116.1:0-4134 GCA_034658995.1 Methanobacteriota archaeon
CCATCGTTCCGCAGCCTCAGTACCTGCATCTGCCGCTCTGTGAGTGTTGTGTTACTTGCTGCCATTGATTGTCTCTGCATGTACATGGCATATCAAGGTATGGATGCGCAGGGTCGGACAAAACATCAGGGGGGCGGGGTAGTTTCCAAAACCAGGTGATCTGTGACTATGGTTATGCCAGAAATCAATCTATATCATCAGGAAAAATAAGATGTCTATCAATCCGGGAGTAATTTAGACAGATCGTCGTAGAAATTGAGCACCAACTCAGTCACCGGATTTTCACCATTCAACGTAAACGTGCGGATCTGTTTTCCAACCTTCTTTTCGTTGATGATCCCGATTGCGAGCAGCGGTTCAATGACCCTTGAAACACTCGAATGGGAGAGCCCGGTCTCCTCCGCTATCCCCGAGAGATAAGTGAATGTGCCCCGGTTCTTCATCAGATTCTCAAGAACGATCATCTGCGCCGTTCTTCCAAACGTTTTTTCGAGTGCGCTCATGTGTTTATCTGTGCGTCCATTATTTATAAGATTACCCGCTTTTAAATTTGATGGGGCTGTTGCATGTCGGATTTTTTGATCAATCGGCAGATGATGTGCCGCGGTCAGATGGCAGTAAACGGCTGCCTGGGTGGGCGTGTGGAAGGACATGTTAATAAGTACGGTTGCACCCATAAATTATCATCGATGGCACGAAAGAACCGGAAGAAACTGATCAGGGATATTGCACAACAGCAGATAAAACGACTGTTTGAGCTTGCGGATGTGATATCAAAAACGCGTCCCGAATTAAGCGACCGTTACATACATCTGGCAAAACAGATCGGGATGCGGCACCGGGTGAGAATCCCCTCGCACCTGAAGCGCAGGATGTGCAAGCATTGCGGAAAATATCTTGTCCCGGGCAGAACGTGCCGGGTACGGCTTAATTACGCGCGTGTCGTCATCACGTGTCATGCATGTGGCAAACAGATTAGATATCCCTATAAAACACAGGGGAATCAGTGATTATGGCAAGAAACATCATCCCGCTATCGACGGTTGACTGGTACGGGCGAGCCGTGACCGTGGTTTTCCTGATGGGCTGCCCGTTCCGCTGCCCGTACTGCCAGAACCACGCGCTCCTTGAGATGGGGCAACTGACTGCGGAACCGGCTGATGTTGGGGAGATCGAATCAGAGATCAAAAAGAACGCCCCCCTCATAAGCGGCGTTGTTTTCACCGGAGGCGAGGCGTTTCATCAATTTGATGCGCTCCAGCATCTCGCTGAGTTCACCCATAAGCAGGGGCTGCTGACAGGCGTTGAAACGAATGGGTACTATACCGCGCGGATCAGGCAGATGATCGATGCGCACCTCGTTGACATGATATGCATGGACGTGAAGGCGCCGCTGAACCCGGATGCATACCTGCATATCTGCGGCATCGATGCGGCAGACCATGTCGCGGATTCGTTGAGACTCTGCGACTTGTGCAGGGGAAGCGAGATCGATTTTGAGGTGCGAACAACGGTATTCCCCGATCTTGTTGGGTCACCCCTGGAGATACGATCGATCGCCACGCAGGTTAGGGAGCTTGCTGGTGATGTGCAATACATCCTTCAGCAAGGCATACCGGAGCACGCATGGAAGAAACTGTCTCCGCGGTCGTTTACGCGGGATGAGTTGATGGCGCTTGCAAGAAACGCAAAGCCAGCTCTGTCGGACGTCCGAATCCGGACAAAGGAATTTGGCGAGGAGCGCGTAAAGTAGGGGTTAAACAGTAGCGTTAGCTTGCATCGTTGGATTATGCTTTAACCGTATGTACTCGACGCCGGGGTTTTCCGGATGATTGTGGTTGCCTTGCGTATGGCGGGGGCTTGTGCGCCAACCTCACGGTCCATCACAATATATTTCTATTGATCTAAAGATTTAAGTACTATTACTTACACTTGTAACATCGGATGGGTCGATTAATCGACCAGTCTGGACAGAAGGTGGTGAACAACATAAACAACAAAAACTCTCACCATAACGAATCTCTACCAAATAAACGCCCGACCAGGAATATAATCCGGATCGGGTAGCTGGTAGGCTCAGGACATAGACAACCGGAGCGAGAACCATGGACAAGGCGAACAAGAAACACATAACGGGCTTGATAACCATCGTAACGATCGCAGTGGTCTTGATATCTGTGGGATGTATTGAGAATGATAGATCATCGTCGTCATCACCCACACCCACCCCCACACGGACTACGACACAGCCCCCACCATTACCGGCACCAACCCCCACTACAGAATCCAGGACTCTGAGTGTTTCCAAACTATTGGAAGATCCGGCGTACGACACCGAAGTCAAAATTTATGGAACGGTGAGCGCTTTGGGTGAACTTTTCTGCCCGTGCTTTGCATTGGCAACGGATAGAAAAATGTTGACTGTACACCACGACTTGATGGTAGAGGATGACGGAACAGAAAGACCCCCGGTAGACATAGAAGGAATCAAAAATGGCGACCGGGTTATCGTAACCGGTGAACTCAGGTCAAGCAGTGGAACTGCTCCCAGCACCACGTTTTGGGCGATCAATATCGAAAAGATGGTTGAAAGAGGCGCGGCACAAGGAGATGAAGCAGTTGATTTAGCTAATGTAAACGACATTGAAATTATGCTGCTTGAATCATTTCCTGTTCAGATAAACGTCATTGCAAGAGGCGAACATCCCGATAGCTGCACTAAAGTTGACGAAATTACGACGGTACGCGAAGAAAACACATTCGTCGTCACCATAAACGCATTCAGACCCGCTGATGCAATGTGTGCACAGGTAATTACGCCGTACGATGAAATTTTCGCATTGGACGTGGTCGGATTGAAAGCAGGCGTTTACACAGTAGATGTCAACGGAATACCGGATACGTTTGAACTGCAAATAGACAACCAAGACAAAAATAAAGATGAATAACGAATCCCCAACCACCGATGACGCCCGGGCAAGTCGATTACGGGCATGGTGGTGGCGCTTAAAATTTGGTTATGACCATGGATGAAAAAAATGAACACGTATGTCCCGTTGAAAATGCAGGGGGACTTGATAGCAGAATCCGGAAAATGTTGCAGCGTCCCAAAAAAATTCTGGGAAACTACGTAAGAGCGGGGATGACAGTTCTGGATCTGGGTTGCGGTCCCGGATTCTTTTCTGTGGAAATGGCTGAAATGGTTGGTGCATCCGGCAAAGTTATCGCTGTAGACCTGCAGGAAGGAATGCTTCGGAAATTGGAAGATAAGATTAGAGGAACAGAAATTGAAAAAAGAATTAAATTGCATAAATGTGATAAGGATAAAATAGGCATCACAGAAAAGGTCGATCTTGTTTTAGCTTTTTACATGTTTCATGAAGTTCCTGATCAAAAAAAGTTCTTAGAAGAGATAAAATCCATGTTAAAACCAAATGGGGAAGTTTTTATTGTAGAGCCGAAATTTTTCCACGTTTCGAAACAAGCGTTCGAAGAGACTGTGAAGGTGGCTAAAGAGGTGGGATTTAAACCCATTGAACGACCAAAAATATTTTTGAGCCAGGCTGCGGTTTTTAAGATATAGATTTTTTGTGTTTCTTAATATTGTGTGGATACTCTTTGCCTCTTGTAACTCCCTGTCTGCCATGGACAACTCGTCATCGCGCTCTGCTATCATCCGCTCTATTCTCGATTGTTCCTCGATGTTCCATGCCCTTTTTTCAGCCATACTCGTTAGTTCATAATTCAGCGCTTCCTTTCTCCCCTCCATCTCTTTTATCTCGTTTGATAGCTTTTCCTGCCCCTCTGACAGTTCTTCGTTGAACCGTTCGCCTACTGATGGCGCAATCGGGGTTATCCCTGATGCGTCCAGCAACTGGTTGTAGGTCATCTCCATGTTGCTCCGCGTCCCCTCCACCATCCGGTCCACGACCTCACATCCCCATTCGCCTATATCCTCATCTCCATCTCCCGCCCCATCTCCTTTGCCATAGCTGTATATTGCACGCTCGAGCGTATCAGCGACGTTGAGCAATTGTCTGGCTAATTCACCCGATGTTTTCCTTCGTATCGCCTATTTCATTCTGCGTCCGATCTTTGTATCTTGTGAAGTCGGATTTTCATCTTCTCGGCTTT
>JAYEGG010000117.1:0-4104 GCA_034658995.1 Methanobacteriota archaeon
TCACTGCCGCCCCCCGAACCTACCGCATCGCAAGATGAACTACCCTCTCATGGGACCCCCGTGGAGCTTGCAACGCCTGAAACTGCCGCGAAAAAGAAGAGATCCTGGTTCGGTCTGGGGTGGAAGGGGCGGGTCTCTGCTGGTCAAGCGGGAGACGATCCTGCGGAACCTGCGGAACCTGCAAAACCGCCAGGTAGATTTAAACGATCGCTTAAGCGGACTCCATCGCTCGGGGAGATCGACAGGATCGGGTTAGATGACATACAGAAACAAATTAAGCGGTGTTTAGCGCCAAAAAGTAAATCCGTAATGACTCTTGGATTTGAGCTGGGCGAGGTGTCGGCTCCGGTTCTGGGGGTGCCGCTCTCGGAGGTGGATGTCACTTACACAGTAGACCCGCCGTTTCAGTATGTGAATGTCCGTTTTGAGGGTGAAGAGCTTGTTTATCATACCGTTGAACCTCTGCTGAGCGAGGGTGAGGTGAGACATCTGAAGATCATCGAAAACGCGTTTGAGAAGATGATTCACTCCGAAATCGTGATAATCGAGGATAAAAATCGTGAGGAATACTTAAGAGACCGGTTTTCGATGATCATCAACATTTACCTCCTGAATCTGAATTATTATCAGAAGGAGAAGATGTTCTACCATCTCCTGAAGAAATACATCGGATACGGCAGGATCGATATCCTGATGAAAGACCCTTATATTGAGGATATCACCTGCAACGGACCAAATTCTCAGGTTTATGTCAACCACCGGATATACGGCTCGATACGGACTGATGTCGCCTTTGGGGAGGTGGAACTGAATAACTTCGTGATGAAGATTGCGCAGACCGCTGGCAGGCACATCTCTGTGCTCCAACCGATACGGGATGCAACGCTTGCAGACGGCAGCCGCATAAACATCACACTTGGGCGGGAGGTCACAAGAAAGGGTTCAACCTTTACGATCAGGCGTTTCAGGACAAATCCGGTCTCTCCGGTCGATCTGATCAAGTACGGAACCTTTGATCCAAAACAACTCGCATACCTCTGGATCATTCTTGAATACAAACGATCGATACTGGCAGCCGGCGGAACCGCATCAGGAAAGACCACGACATTAAACGCGCTCTGTGCGTTCATACGCCCGGAATACAAGATCGTCTCGATCGAGGACACCGCGGAGCTTAACCTGCTGCACCCGAACTGGACGCAGTCGGTCACAAGAACCGGGTTCGGTGGCGGAGCAGCCCTCACAAAAGCGTCAGGAAACGGCTCAGGCAAAGGCGGGGCGGCAGGCGACATAGAACTCTACGACCTGCTTGCGGCAGCACTAAGGCAGCGCCCCGAATACATCGTTGTCGGCGAGGTGCGGGGGAGCGAGGCGTTCACGCTCTTCCAGGCAATCTCGGTCGGACACCCGTGTCTCGGCACGATTCACGCAGGATCGATGAAGGAACTCCTCTCAAGGGTCGAGTCAAACCCGATGAACGTTCCGAGAAGCCTGTTCTCGAGTGTTGACAACATCATCTTCAACTCGATGATAAAGAAGGGCGAGCACTACATCAGGCGGGCATCAGGCATCGTTGAGATTATCGAGATTGATCCTGACCGCGGGGACCTGATCACAAACCCGATCTTCAAGTGGGATCCGGTCTCTGACACCTTCCCGTACAGCGGAAGCTGCGCTCTCTTCGCAGGGATACGGGAGGAGTTCGGAGTACCAGAGGGGTATCTCTTGAATGAATTAAATGACCGGGCAGAACTGCTGGATTACCTTGCAAAGAATGATATTACAGACTATGAACTCGTTGTGAATGCGATAAGAACGTATTCAAGGGATAAGGATGCGATGATGGAGAAGATGGCGTGAAGTTCATCGACCGTTACAGGATGTTCTGCTATCATTTCGGACGGTACATCGACAAGACGCCCCGGGATTCCGTTGCAAAGTTGCTGTACCAGGCTGATATTGAGATGACGCCAGGGATGTTTCTCTCGCTTGCAGGAATAACCGCCGTTACTGCGGCAGGCACGGTGCTCTTTTCATCCACCATCCTCTTCCATAACTCAAGCAGTCCGATCGTCTATGTCGCAGTCCTGACATCGCTTGCATTCGCGCTCACACTCGGGGGATTTCCGTTTGTTTTGTACAACAGGGTGTCTGCCAAGAAGATGGATATTGAGCAGGAACTTCCGTATGTTCTCGGCTACATGTCGGTTCTTGCAAGCGCGGGGTCGTCGCCTATCGACGTGGTCAGGAGGATCAGCATTGAAGAATATGGTCACATATCAAAGGAGTTCGGAAAGGTCATATACCGGGTCGATATCCTTGGCGAGGATGCGGTGACCGCTATGGGTGACCTGATACACAATACGCCGTCTGAGATGTTTCGGGCGATCTGCATCGATCTTGCAAACATCATACATGCGGGCGGCGGGTTCATGGAATATCTTGAGATGAAATCAAGGGATCTTATGACTATGCGGAGACTGATCCAGAAGGAGTTTGTGGATTCGCTCTCGGTCTACGGCGAGGGGTATCTCGGCGGCGTCGTGATGAGCGTTGTGCTTGCGGTTCTCGGAATCGTCGTCTGCGGCGCACTCGGCATAGATATGGGCATCTTCGAGCCGCGGGACCTCTTCAACGTCTTTGTCTACTTTGTGCTGCCGTTTACAAACATCATCTTTCTTGCCATGCTCTCTATGAAGTATTCGAGGAGTCCGGTATGAGCAATAGATCAGTTGCATTTCGCATGCGCATAGACCGATATATGCAGATCATACGACTGAGATACAACATAAAACGAGAGTATTTCACAGTGATGATCCCCATGATTGTCGCGATCACGCTCCTCATTGCGGCTGCACTCACAGGTCACACTTTTGTTATTCAGGAAGAATCAGGCGGGGGCGCGGGCAGTGGCGAAGATGCTGCACGGCTTGCAGCGTATCAGGCGCTTGTGGCTGAGATCGGAGAAGGCGAGGAGGGTAAAAGTATGGAAGGAGACGCGAAGACCCCTCCGGATAAGTCAAAAGACGATCTGGATCACATACTCGTATTCGCGGTCCTGATTGCGATCATACCGTATTCGATCGATACGTACCGCCAGAAGAGGCTTCTTAAGAGACGCGAGGTCGCATACAGCGAGTTTCTCTTCAAACTATCCGAACTGATGCGTGGCGGCATAGACCCGATCAGGGGCGTGATCGATCTATCAACAACTGATCTTGGGGCGATCACCGAAAACGTGAGGGGCGCAGCATCCGCGATGATCCTCGGGCACTCGTTTTCAGATGCGATGGATGACATGGCGAAAGCGCTCAAAAGCACCCTGATCACAAAGTACACAAAGCTCGTGGTCCAGGCAGCGTACACAGGCGGTGCGGTCGCAGACCTCATACTCAGGACATCAGAGGATATGCGGGCTGTGATCGGGATAGAGCGGGAGAAGGAGGGAAACCTGAAACAATACATCGTTATATTTTACCTGGCGCAGGGGATCATCGTAATGCTAACATACATCCTTTCTGCCTCGCTTCTTCCGCTGATCCAGGGGATGGGGATGGAACTTCTCTTCGGGAATGCAGGAGTAACCGAGATCAACTTTGAGCGCGGATTCTTTCACATGATCATGTTAAACGCGCTTCTCGGCGGAATCATCATCGGACAGATCACAGAAGGCGAGATGAAGCACGGACTCAAGCATTCCGCAATCCTGATTATTGCCTGCTACATCGCATGCACCACGCTGATACTCCCAAGCCCGGCGGCAGGAGATATGAGGATCGAGCTGGTATCAGGTGGCGGGCAGGAAGGCTTCGGCGGAATTCCGCTCATAGAGCAGATCATCTTCAATGTCACCGATCTTGAGGGAAATCCCGCGCCCGATGTCTATGTCAAGGTCAGCATATCACCTGATGGGAGCGTGAACCCGCGGATTGTGAAGACCGGGGCGGATGGCATCGTCACTGTGACGGTTGCGCCCGGTATGGATGAGGGCGTCTATGTCGTCGAGGCAAAGGCTTACGATGCTGTGGGGCGGGGGACTGTTCGGGTGCTGTCCGGGGAGTGAAAGTATGCTTTGTTGGGGTTTTTTGGTGAACTCATATTTAG
>JAYEGG010000118.1:0-4100 GCA_034658995.1 Methanobacteriota archaeon
CAGACCACAACCGCAACTCCCGATGGCACGGTGACACTCATCGCGCCGTATTCGACAGATGGACCGATGTCGGTCGAGGATGGCGGGACACAGTTTGACACTGCGCCGACAGGCATGTACACCGTGACAATCGCAGGAATGTCGCATCAGGTCTCTGTTGCCGAGGATGATGTGCTTGCCGGGAACGTGATTGAAGTTACGTAGACTTCCGAATCGTCCGGAGAACCACGAGATTACACAGATTTCCACAAGATTTCTGCGTTAATCTCGTGGTTTTATATGTGGATATCCCCACAAATATTGAGCATGTACCGGAGTATGGTGTGGAAAAGGGATTGCGGGGATGATTAGGTGATTTGAGGGGTAGATCTACCACGTTTCAGATACTTTTTATTATCTTCTGGAATGGGATCGGAAAACCACAGAGAGCACAGAGGACACCGAGAAAACAGCAACTCTCTGTGCCCTCCGTGGTTAATCTTCTTCGCCATAATCAGAGTCCACCCAGAAAAAATTAAAAAGTCTCACGTTTCAGGGTTGAATGGTTTTCAATCCAATTGCTTTAGCGACACGTTCTAAAATCAAATCGGATGTAACGAAGTACGTTAGCATATCTCTATCATGAAGATGTAATGCTGTTGCCAATTGTATCGAATCAAGCGTTCTCAAACCATAGTCAATGGAATATGCATTCAGTACACTCACACTTTCTTCTTTGGTATGCTCACCAAATCCCTCTATTGTGTAATCTCCAGCCTCACAATCCTGCAAAAATTTTTGTAAAGCAATATCGCATGCGTTTCTAGTTATCTCATGTTGCCTGACTTTCTTTAGTAACGCAGAATGAAACTCAATAACTGCAATATCCGATATATAGATATTTATATTAGTCTTATCAATTATATTTAAAATTGCATCAGTCCCGCTTTCACGGTGATATATCTTGACCAATGCACTCGTATCTAAAAAATAATATTCCATCAGAACCTTTCCTTCCTATCCTCTGTTATCAATTCTGATAGCGATCCTTTAATGCCGGCTAATGCTTGTTGGACGTCTTCCAACGATATTTTCTGTTTAGCAGGATATTTTTTTAATAGATTACTAATCCAGTGCGCAGAATTTTTTTGTAGAGGAATTATACTTAATTCGGCATCTCCAAAAACACAAACAGCTTTACCATGTTGAATCCCTGCATTTTTCAATATCGAAGGTTCGATTCTGATCCAACCATCTTGTTTTATATCTATTATTGTAGCATTCTTCATATTGTCATGCCTCATCAAACGTTTTTGGTACAGTTCTTTAACATCCATTGGATATTTTGCGTTTATTGCCGTAATAAGGGTACTTGCCCGAGTAACTTGTGGCCGGAGCCACGAGATTACACAGATTTCCACAAGATTTCTGTGTTAATCTCGTGGTTTTATATGTGGATATCCACACAATATTGATTAAGTACTAATAAGGTTATCTGGTGATGGCTCCTGCGTGCGGTAAGCCCGCTTTGCCCAAACCAATTCCAGCAATCCCATTCTGAGACTTTCTATTATTTTCTGGTCCGCATAACTCTTGATGAACCACAAACCGCACCGCATGAGGGAGAGACGAGAGTGACGCGAAGAGTGTTGTCAATCTCGGTCTTCACATCGTTCACGTTGTTGTGCATCCAACGGACCATTACGGAAATCACTGGATTTCAAGACAGTGCCAACCAGAAGAACTAAAAAAGTGTCAACTCGATGGAAGCGCGGCTCCATATCTTTGATGCCGTCGGTCTTTCACATTACCGTCCGGTGCATGAATCGATGGCAGGAAATACCGCAGAGCGCGTGCTATAAATGGGTGTATAACATGCAGCCCATACTATATCCCGATCTCTCCGAGAATTGCAGGCAGGACCTCCCTTCGGAGATTGCTGAAGCTAACATCGGCTATGTTAAGATCTTCAAATACATGCCGGGCGCGCGGATCACAGGAACCGCGCCGCCAAACAGCACTGCAATGCTAAGCATCCCGATTCTCACGAATCAGGCGCGCACGTTTGAGTATGTCCGGATAGCAACCGCAACTTCGGATGGTGTGGTGACACCCAATCGCGCCGTATTCAACAGATGGACCGGAATCGATCGACGATGGCGGGACACAGTTTGACACTGTGCCGGCAGGCATGTACATGTACACCGTGACGATCGCAGGAATGTCGCATCAGGTCTCTGTTGCAGAGGATGATGTGCTTGCCGGGAATGTGATCGCTGTACAGTAAATGAAACCCCTCGATGAGACATACCTTCACACAATCCCCTTTTGGCATCTCTCCACGCCCAACCGCGGCAAACCGCGTGACATTGGAGAGCTGCTAACCTTTTTAGTATGGTACGCACATTTCCATATACGAAAAAGGTATCCACTCTATATTAGAGGGTGAATGGGGGTATTATATACAAATCAGCAACTTGTTGTTGCAGATTTATGCAAATGGTGTTTTAAATCGTGTGATATGTGTTAATTTAAATCTTAAAAGTATAAGAAAATGCTACTAACTCGATAGCAGATGATCTTTAGAAATCAAAGCGGATCCTAACACAAGATTTAGGTAGACTGGAGCCTGCATACGTATCACCCCCTTTTTGGAGTGGATACCGAAAAAGCATATCACCAGCCCCCCAGAGGGCATTTCTTACTCGCGAACTCTTCACCAAACTCTTCACCAAACTTTTCACAAAAGTTCGATCAAAAAACTGGCTTCCACCCCTAAGGTATTTCTCACCCGATCACGAAGATATATATCACCAAACCCCGCCCGGAGGGCAGTTTTTACTCGATTTTTTGTGAAAAAATCGTAAATCGTGATGGAGGTACACCAACCACGCCACTCAAGAACTACGGAGTACTGAAAGGAAAAGCGATCGACAGCAGGGAGGGAATGGGTGCAAGTCCCCATTTTCAGATACTGATCGTTGATGATGATCTGCGGCACCGCATCGCGATCAATGTCAAATCAAAGGTGGAGCCATCAGAACTGCTGTATCACGTGGATGAGAACTTCGACCATCCGATGGTAACAGAGCTTGAGTCTCTGCCCCCCGGTTTCCACGAACTCCCGTCCGAGCCTGGGGGGATGGCGCTTGACTATATCAGGGGGAATTGCTTTGACATCACCGCGGCAAAGCCGCTACCACACGACATCCCGGGTCCTGACAACGACTTGAATGAACTGATCCATAAGTATGTTGCGAGAGCGATTGCGATGGAGAATAGCGCGGTGTATGCGTTTGGTGAAAAATGGGGACCTGAGACCAAGCGGGACAAGTATTTTGGGTTTAAGCCCGGAAACGGCATTCACGACATCCATGCGAATCAGGGGAATAGCGATGCGTGGAAGCGGGATGACGGCGTCTATCAGGACGGCGGGCTCATCATCCACCTGCCAGACGAGGCGCGGTGGGTCGCCATCTTTCTCGCGTTCCAGTCCCAGTGCTTCCACACTGACGATACCACAGGGCACAGGATCCCTGAGGCATGTGATGGTGAACCGGGGTCACATGATGATGATGAACCGATCGTGACCAGGGACAAGGATGTGCGCATCATTGCCGCACTCGTAAATCCGGAAGGACACGACTACGGGCTTGAAAGCGTAACACTCCTCAACACAACGCCGGATTCGCTCGATCTTGACGGCTGGTCGATTGTCGATAAGAACAAGAAGAGAGCACACCTAAGCGGGAGCATCGGCGCAGGAGAAACCCGTAGGATCACGTTATCAGGCAAAGATGCACAGCTCTCCAACAAAGGCGGGATTATCACGCTGCTAGACCGGAAAGGACTCAAGGTGGACGGAGTAAGCTATACGAAGAAAGAAGCTTCCGGATCGGGATGGACTATGGTGTTTTAGTCGCCCCTGATCTCTGGTCTGGTGTCGGATGCGCTGCTGGCGCGGGGGGTCTGGGGATCGATACTAAGTGGCAAACTTTTATAGATACGCGGCAGAAGACCCCGTTACTTGTAGCGGGGATGAATGCCGCCATTTTGTTGGTTTTAGTCATGTTCTACTCTCTCAATATACCTCTTAATCGTTTCACTGCTCACTTCTCCCG
>JAYEGG010000119.1:0-4076 GCA_034658995.1 Methanobacteriota archaeon
CTCACGTTGTTGCCGTTTCACCCAAATCTACCCGTAATATAATCCTCAGTACTCTTCTCTTCCGGCATCTCGAATATCTGTTTTGTCTTCCCGAACTCAATAAGCTCGCCCAGGAGGAAGAACGCTGTGTGATCTGACACCCGGGCAGCCTGCTGCATGTTATGCGTCACGATGACGATTGTGTAGTCGCGCTTTAAGTTGTTGATCAGGTCCTCGATCTTTGCTGTTGATATCGGATCAAGCGCACTACAAGGCTCGTCAAAGAGTATCACCTTTGGCTTTACTGCAAGCGTTCTTGCGATGCAGAGCCGCTGCTGCTGCCCGCCGCTTAAGTCGAGCGCAGACCGGTCCAGCTTGTCATGGGTTTCTTGCCAGAGCGCAGACGATTTTAATGTCTCCTCGACGATTCCATCCAGTTCTTCTTTGTTCCGGATGCCGTGCAGGCGGGGACCGTAAGTGATATTATCGTATACTGACATCGGGAACGGGTTTGGCTTCTGGAAGACCATGCCGATCTTCTTTCGAAGCATGACCACATCTACGACCCGGTCATAGATGTTCCCATCCTCAAAAAGTAGTTCTCCTGTAACCCGGCAGTCTTTGATCAGGTCGTTCATCCGGTTGATGCACCTGATGAACGTGGACTTGCCACATCCGGACGGTCCGATTATCGCGGTCACCTTATTCTCTGGCATCGCAATTGTTATGTCTTTTAAAGCCTGCGCGTCGCCATACCAGAGATTTAAACCCTTGCTCTCGATTTCGATCTTATTTCTTACCATGGTGTCTCCCGTAATGCTTCTGAATCGCGATCGCCATGAGGTTGATCAGAAGCACCATTAGAAGTAGCACAACCGAACTCCCGTAAGCCATCTGATCGGAGATCCCTTCTGACGCAAGGATGTAGAGGTGGTACGGAAGCGCACGCACCGGGTCAAAGAGTGATGAGGGCATCAGAAGCGATGACCCGGCTGTAAACATGATGACCGCGGTCTCCCCGATCGCTTTTCCGATCCCGAGTATGACGCCGGTCACGATGCCTGGAACCGCACTTGGGAGCACTACCCTGCTAACGGTCTGCCACTTTGTCGCGCCGAGTGCAAGGCTTGCCTCACGCAGACTGCCCGGCACTGTTTTGATCGCCTCCTCTGAGGTTCTGACGGTCCACGGCAGTATCATGAACATCAGCGAAATCCCGCCTGATATGATCGAAAAACCAAATCCAAGGTATATCACAAGGAATGCATATCCAAACAGCCCGATCACGATGGATGGCACGCCTGCAAGACACTCGACACCGAAGGTGATGACACTTGTCACCGCATTTTTGGGGGCATATTCAACGAGGTATATCGCAGCGCCGATGCCGATCGGGACTGCTGAGAGCATTGCAACTGCCATCAGCCAGAACGTGCCGGCGATTGCGGGGAGAATGCCACCTTCTGCCCCGCTTAGTCTTGGTGACTCGGTCAGGAACGAGAGGTTGACCACAGAGACCCCCCGGATCATAATATAACCAAGAATAAATAAGAGGACCAGTATAGCTATGGATGCCGATATCCAGAGCATTACTTTTGCCACTTTATCCGACGTGGCTGGTGAGACTGATGTGCGGATTGCGGTCACCACAGTCATCGCTGAGTCCCCATCCTTGTTTTGAGTGCTTTATGGGATATCGCATTCAGTATGGCGACCACGACGAATAGCACGATCCCGGTCGCAAAGAGCGCCTGCGCATGGTCCCCTGTTGCATAATTCATCTCAAGCGCAATATTTGCGGTCATAGGTCTCACGGGATCGAGCATATCGTAGAGCGGAGCCGGGAGCATTGCGGTATTGCCAGCCACCATCAGAACTGCCATCGTTTCACCGATAGAATTACCCATTCCGAGTACGACTGCAGCAACGATTCCGGACCGTGCGCTTGGCAGGATCACTTTTCTAATCGTGTGCCAGTGCGTTGCACCAAGCGCAAATGATGCTTCCTTATAGTCCTTCGGAACAGCCCGGATTGCATCATCCGATACGCTGATGATGTGTGGAAGCGCCATAATCGCAAGAACGATCGAGCCTGCAAGAATGGAGAAGCCATACCCCCCAAAATGGTCCCGGATGAACGGAACCAGCAGCACAAGCCCGACAAACCCGAGAATCACGGACGGGATGCCGACCAGAAGTTCGATTGCATGTTTTAGCACAGACCTTGCCCACGACGGTGCGATTTCGGCGAGAAATACCGCGCACGCAAGCCCGAACGGCACCGCCAGGGCGAGCGAACCTATTGCGACATAGAACGAGCCCACAATCATTGGGAAAATACCATACGACGGTTCTCCAGTCATCGCAATAGGATTCCATTTCATTCCAAGACAGAAATCGGCGATTCCTATTTTTACAAGGAGTGGAAGACCTTCTCTTAAGAGAAAAATCAGTATCAGCGCAACAACCGTGACTGCGGTCGCAGCGGAGATGAATAAAAACGCCTCAATTATCCTCTCGCCGATTTTTTGGGTCATTGTGGAGTTGTATCCCTTGTTTGTCTTTGATAGGTAACTTCGCCGTTTTAGGGTGTGTTACGACTGGTATCACAGGTTGCGATGTTGGCATATATACCTTATCCCAATAAACCTATAGACTCTATACACTCTATATATGGATACGTGGGATTTGCAGGATTTGAAAAACCCCCCCATACATAAGTAATATGACAGAGACCCCGGAAAAATATGATGGATGGAGGCTACCAAAACGCATATCTTCAGAATCGACCGTGAAAACTTCGAAAGAACGATCAAGGCTGCTGCCAGAATCATCAGAGACGGCGGGACAGTCGCATTTCCAACCGAGACTGTGTACGGTCTTGGAGCAGATGCCCTGAACCCTGCTGCGGTCATGAAGATCTTTCAGGCAAAGGCGCGTCCTGCTGACAATCCGTTGATAGCTCATGTCTCGTCAAGGGCACAGATATGTGAGCTTGCGGAGGATGTCCCTGCGTGCGCTTTTGACCTGATGGATGCCTTCATGCCAGGACCGCTCACATTGATCCTGAAACGAAAAGCAATCGTGCCGGACGTCACGACCGGGGGGCTTGATACGATCGCTGTGCGGATGCCGGATCACCCGGTGGCAATCGGGCTGATCAGGGAGTCAGGCACCCCGATTGCAGCGCCCAGCGCCAACCTGTCAGGCAGACCAAGCCCGACGACGGCAGCACACGTCGCGGCAGACCTCACAGGCAGGATCGATGCGATCATCGATGGTGGGCAGGTCAGGATCGGGGTTGAATCGACGGTGCTTGACCTGACGTCACAGACCCCCACCATACTCCGACCCGGCGGCATCGGGATCGAGGCTATTAGGGGGTGCATGGACGAGGTGAACGATGCAGTAGATGCGGGAGATGCGGGAGATGCGGGAGATGCGAGCTATATGGACGCGGGGGGCGATGTGGCGAGCGCTGGCATTGGCGTGGCGAAGTCCCCCGGGATGAAATACACGCATTACGCCCCTGAAACACTCGTGATACTGGTCGAAGGCGATCCAAACAGTGTCGCAACCAGGATATCCGAGTTGATAGCCGAATATCACAAAAAAGGCAGCCGTGTCGGGATTATGATGACTAAAGAGACTGCAGAACAGGTATCAGGCGACGAAGATCTTGTGTTGTGCCAGAGAGACGATCCTGAAGCGTATGCACACAATCTCTTTGGCAGCATGCGATATCTGGATGGGATGGATGTGGATGTCATCATAGCAGATGGATCCATACAAAGCGAGGGCGTTGGAGCTGCGGTTCTCAACCGGTTGAGGAAAGCAGCGGGACGTCGATGATTGGGCGCAGGCGGTGGCGTTCTAACCACAACTCTTCCGGTTCACCGCCGTAGCCAGCCAACGATCAAGCTATGAGACTTTTTAATTTCTTCCGGATAAGTGGATCATGGCAAAAAAAGATGGGTCTCTGGTATCTTGAGTTACAGTGACCAAAACATCGGAGATTTTTTGATATTTTCGAAATACGTTTCGGAAAACCGCGGAGTGCGCAGAGGAACGCAGAGGGTGCGAAAGAGAAAAATAAC
>JAYEGG010000120.1:0-4072 GCA_034658995.1 Methanobacteriota archaeon
CTTGTAACTCGAATTACCAAAGAGCCAAAACCACGAGATTACACGAGATTAACACAGAAATCTTGTGGAAATCTGTGTAATCTTGTGGTTGGCTAAACACGTACTCCAGAAGAAATTAAAAAGTCTCTTGTATGTGTTTAGCTGATGCGAAAAAACCACGATATTTCACGGGATTGACACACGATATTTATGGCTCTCCGCTATTTCGTGTGGGCGCCAGTGAGCAACTCCTCGTACACCACCTCAACCTTGCCAAGCATCGTCTTTCGGTCGATGCCCAGGATGCCTGCGGCATACATCATGCCCCCTGCGCCAACACCCTCCTTGACTTCGCCTGCATCGTATTTGCGCAAGCCCGGAAGACGTGAATCCACGAACCCCGGATCCACAACATTGATGCGGCAGCCAAGATCCTGAGTTACCGCATCTAAGTCGACCGATCGGTCCTGATACACGTATTTTGTGGTTGCAATTGTGATTCGGTCCGTATCCAGACCCAGATGTTTCATTATTGCATATACCGCAGCCATCTGGGTGCCACCTGCAAGAATGATGTCGTGATCATGAATGCATGCATCCGAACCTGCGTTGGCGCTGGAAATTATGCCTGCGACCATGCCTGCGACCGCTGGCATCATCGGGTCTCCAACCGATGCTATGGCGCGCATCGGGTCCTCACGTGCATCGCTTACGGTGATGCCGGATGCGCTGATGCCCTGTCGCACGACATCGCGTTTGATTTCAAGCGGATTTGCCGAAAAACTGCTGCTAACTCCATAATTGTATCCAAGCGCGGTCAACACGCCGAGAGCGGTGGTCGTGCCGCCAGGAATGCTCTCGCCGATGACGATTGTGCCGGATAGCTTTCCGATCTGTGAGCCGACCTGGTAAGCGCTTGTGTAAATCGCATCCGGGCGCGATACCGCATCGCCCTGCCGGATATCGCGCCCGGGCTTGGCGCCGAGATCTATCGCCGGGACCTCAGGCACGAACCGCAGTCCGGCATTGACGAATAGGTATGGTATCCGGGTCAGTTGTAGCGCAGCGCGGGTTATGACCGCGGGTGTTGGTGCACCGCCTTCCTTCATCGGCATCTCTGGTGCGCTGCGGGGGCAGCCATACTCCACGATCTCGGCATCAGCCGCCGGCGTGTAATCATTGAGTTCAGTGGTTGCACCAGCTGCCGAGATGCCCGGAATCCGGCATGTATCAGTATTTGACAATACACACAGGAAAACAGGGTTGGACAGCTGGTTTTTCGCAGTTTCGGCTGACATGATCGGGGTAATGTGTGACATTGGAATTGTTTTGCTCTATCTGGTTGTTTTCATCTGCCGCGTCCGGACAGAAAACAGAAATACTCTTTGATTGATTTAACAAATATCTAACGGACGCCGCGCCGCCGCGCCGGTATCCGGGTTGTTTGTGGCAGGTGCGGTCGCTGCGATAGTGCGGGCAGGGGGTTGATTCGATCACGGCGTTTGACGAGATATTAGTGGCAGAGTGGGCGTATAGGGCGCGGATCGGGCGTGATCTTCCCCGGCGGATGATTGATGGCCGGTAGTCGCTCTAATGCCCGATCAGAAATTGCGCGGCGTCCTTTGATTATTGGTATGTGTTTAGCTATGGCGGAAAACCACGAGATTACACAAGATTTCACGAGATTAACACAGAAATCTTGTGGAAATCCGTGTAATCTCGTGGTTCCGTATGTATTTAGCTGCAATCTTATAGTTAGCTAATCAGAGACTTTTTAATTTCTTCCGGATAAGTGGATCATGGCAAAAAAAGATTAACCGCAGAGGACGCTGAGGATCGCAGAGGGGTGTTGTTTCTCTCTCCCGTCCCTCTGCGGTTTTTGAATCGTCCCAGAAAATAATAAAAAGTGTCGCTAATCACGTACGATTATTGTAGTTTTCCAGATATGCGAAAAAAGGCTCTTCGATAGTTTGTATGGGTGAAAGGCAGGACATAAACCGGAAATACCTCCGAATCATCTATCAGCGGGACCCGGGGTTGGCTCTTCTCTGTATCTACCTCCACGACCGCACCCACCAAAAACATAAATCAGATGCCACCCCAACCAATTAGTATGGCAGTATGCGAGAGATGCGGCGGCAAGGGGTTCGTTCTCATCGAAGAAACGAAGTGCACCGCGTGCAAGGGTACCGGAAAAGCAAAATCAGTGAATTTGAGCGGGTTATCTGAGAAGCAGATGAAGCTTGCGCTCGATGGCCTGTGTCCCACATGCGGCGGGACCGGGACGACCCAGGTAACCGAAAAATGCAGCGAATGTGGCGGCTGCGGAGAGATCAAGGAGTGCAGGGTCTGCGGTTCGCGTTTTGGCGGGGATGGTGACCTGTGCAAGAGCTGCGCAGAGAACCCGTCCGTAGGTATCCTGAGCAATCTCTGCGAGGTGGCTGATCTGCAGATCGGCGGGGTCTATGAAGGATCGGTCAACGGAGTTGTGGATTTCGGGGTCTTTGTTGACCTTAACAAGAAGATACGTGGACTTGTTCATTCAAGCAACATAAGTACAGAGGTTGGCGTCGGAGATACTATCCATGTGCGCGTGAAAAACATAAAACCCAATGGAAACTTAGAGTTAATCCCTGAAAAGCTGAAGAAATACCAGATAGTCAAGATAGAGAAAGATTTCCCGGTATACGCAAGTTCGGATCTCTCAAAATGCATCGGCAAGACTGTGTCCATCATGGGCAGAGTTATCCAGATAAAACAGACGTCGGGACCGACGATATTCACTGTGCTCGATGGAACTGGCGCCACTATCTGCGCTGCATTTGATCGTGCCGGCGAACGGGCGTACCCTGAAATCGAAGCTGACGCCATTGCGAATGTGATCGGGGCTGTATCGCTCAGGAACCGGGAGATCCAGATCGAAGTTGCGGACATGAGGCAGATGCGTGGCAGCGAGGCGGCAGAGGTCCACGACCGAATCGATGCTGCGCTCGATGCTGCGTCCGAGCCACAGGACATCGACTTCATGGTGGAAAGCGATGTGCTGAAGGCTCTGAAGGAGAATATGCGCACGGTTGCAAAGAGGATCCGCAGGGCAGTCTTTGCGTCACAGCCGATCCTTCTCAGGCACCATGCCGATGCGGACGGGATGACTGCTGCGGTTGCAATCGAGAAAGCGATCCTCCCGCTGATCCGGGAGGTGGGCGGCGCTGATGCCGAGTACCATTACTACCGGAGATCGCCCTCAAAGGCTCCTTTTTACGAGATGGTGGATATCACGCGGGATCTCTGCTTTGCGCTTGAGGACGTGGAGCGGCACGGTCAGAACCTGCCCCTGATAGTCATCGTGGACAACGGCTCGACAGAGGAGGACGTGCCTGCATTCAAGCACGCAGCGGTCTACGGGATCGATATCGTTGTCGCAGACCACCACCACCCGGATGAGATCGTGGATCAGTACCTCTGCGGGCATGTGAACCCGTATCATGTGGGCGGCGACTTCGGGCTCACGGCAGGAATGCTCTGCTTTGAGATCGCACGGATGATCAATCCCGATGTGACCGAGGAGATAAAGCACCTTCCCGCGGTGGCTGCTCTCGGCGACCGTTCAGAGGCGGAAGAGGCTACAAAATACATCGATCTCGTGTCAGATCAATACTCAAGGGCAGATCTCTCTGATATTGCGCTCGCACTCGATTATGAGGCGTTCTGGCTCAGGTTCCAGAGCGGCAGGGGGCTTCTTAACGATATCCTTAATCTCGGAAAGATCGAACGCCACAAGATGCTTGTGAAGTTGCTCTGTGAGCAGGCAAGGAATGCGATCACCGACCAATTACAGGCTGCCATGCCGCACCTGCGCACGCAAACGCTGAAAAACGGCGTGTCGCTGAATGTGATCGATCTCGAGCACTTTGCGCACAAGTTCACGTTCCCGCCGCCGGGAAAGACGTCCGGCGAGATCCATGACCTCATCTGCCAGAAAACCAGTGATCCGGTGGTGACCCTCGGGTACGGTCCCGATTTTGTTGTGATCAGGTCACGCGGGGCTGGCATGAACATCCCGCGGATGGTAAGAGAACTGCACGACGAACTT
>JAYEGG010000121.1:0-1901 GCA_034658995.1 Methanobacteriota archaeon
CACTGCGTAAGGTTTGTTACTCCCTTTTGGCACATGAATGATCAAGATCCTCTTACCATCACAGATTAAGATCTCAGTTTTAACAAAGATCGGAGGCTCTATCTTTGAAGAACATGTACTGGAAATCCATTGGTTTAACCGATTCACATCGTCCTTACTGAGCCCTTCCAATTCTCCACTATCTGAGATTCCGATGTACAGGTTTCCACCGTCGGAATTGGCGAAAGCGCAAATCTCCACCGCAAGCTTATCTACACTGTGAAAGTTAGCCTTAAACTGATTAAAAGTATCCTCTCCACGATTTATGACCTCGCTTAGTTCGAGACAGTCCATTTTAACCTCGATATCCGGATCACTCTGATGTGTGAACTGTGAAAGGAGGGTAAACCCCCCTCCACCTTTCTTTCACTTGCAGATCTCTCGCACCCCCTAATCACGTCCCCATCGTCCACGAATGCAGATATTTGTCCTGCTCTGGCGTCAGTTTCTCGAGTGTTACACCCATTGCATCGAGCTTCAGGCTTGCAACCTCGTCATCAATCTCGGATGGCACAGTATGAACCTGATTATCCAGCGAACTGCCGTGTTCCACGATATGCCTCACGCAGAGAGCCTGGTTCGCAAAACTCATGTCCATGACCTCCGGGGGGTGCCCGAACGCTGATGCAAGGTTGACCAGCCTGCCCTCAGCAAGCACATAGACACGGTTGCCGTTTGAGAGCACGTATTCCATCACATCCTCTTTCATCTCGTTTATCCCGACCGCAATCGTTGCCAGCGCTGGTATATCGAGTTCGACATTGAAGTGCCCGGAGTTTGCAACGACCGCCTGATCACGCATCACCTCAAAGTGCTCCTTCCTGATCACCGCGATGTCACCGGTGACCGTTATGAACAGTTCGCCGATCCGTGCCGCATCCAGCATCGGCATGACCCGGTAGCCGTCCATCACAGCTTCGAGAGCCTTTCTCGGGTGTACCTCGACGACGATCACGTTTGCGCCAAGCCCCTTCGCCCGCATGGCAACGCCCCTGCCGCACCAGCCGTACCCGACCACGACCACGTTCTTTCCGGCAAGCAGTATGTTGGTTGCGTTCATGATTCCGTGGATCGTGCTCTGCCCGGTGCCGTACCGGTTGTCAAACATCATCTTGGTCTCGGCGTCGTTGACCGCAATCACAGGATACGCGAGTGCGCCGTCAGCAGCCATCGCCCGCAGCCGGATCACGCCGGTAGTGGTCTCCTCGCACCCGCCAATGATCTCAGGAAGGAGTTCCGGGTGCTTGCTGTGCACCTGCGCGATCGTGTCTGCGCCATCATCAAGCGTTACGTGCGGACCGATCTTGACCGCTTCCTCGAGGCATTCGTAGTATTCCTCGTCGTTTTCACCCCTGAATGCGAACACCTTGATCCCGTTAGCCGCAAGAGCTGCTGCGACGTCGTCCTGCGTGCTGAGCGGGTTTGAGCCTGCCAGTGCGATATTTGCGCCGCCATCACGAAGCGCAGTGATCAGATTCGCGGTCTCAACCGTCACATGCAGGCATGCGACGACGTTTACACCCTCAAGCGGTCGTTCCTTTGCAAAGCGTTCCCTGATGATCTGGAGCACGGGCATGTGCCTGCGTGCCCACTCAATCCTGCGTGCGCCCTCTTCTGCGAGAGCCATGTCCTTTACGATATGTGATTTCATGTTATCTTTCCTTCTGTTTTGGCTGTCTTTGTGTTATTGCGATGGTCATCAGGCTGGTTTTGATCCCTGCAAAATCCATGCAGCCACCTGATGCTCCAGCACTACGGTGTTATTCCCTACTATTACCCCCCTCATTTTATATCATTCGGTTATCCACACACGCCATTGCCAACTCGCACCACCTACTACCACTATTATCGGTGTCGTAGTA
>JAYEGG010000121.1:2001-4063 GCA_034658995.1 Methanobacteriota archaeon
GATCTGATGATCTCTTCCAGTTTCTTCTCGGATGGCACTTTGCCGACGACCACGATCTCATCGTTGACGACGACGGTCGGGGTCATCATGATCCCGTACTTATCGCCTTCTTCACTGAGAGCGCTGTGCTTTTCAACAACGACGCCCCCGCCGATCCGCTCCGAAACCTTTTTCGCGGTGTTATGAGCCACCTTGCATTTGGCGCAAGGGGGGTCTGATCCAAATACCTTTACAATTATACCCATATTCTTATCTCCATATAGTATTTCCAGCCACAAATCCCGCTATGGTAGCAAGGATTACAGTGAGGGTGATATAAACCGCCGCCTTCCGAAGACCCATCACCCCCTCGATCACGATCATGTTCGGAAGCGAGAGCGCAGGTCCCGCAAGAAGCATCGCAAGCACAGGTCCCGCGCCCATCCCGAGCCGGGTGAGCGAGTCGATGATCGGGACTTCTGTGAGTGTCGCAAAGTACATCAGTGCCGCTGCAACCGACGCGATCAGATTGCTTTGCAGGGAGTTACCACCAACAAACTGCACAACAAGATCGGAAGGGACCAGTTGCAGGATTATACCGGCAAAGAACACCCCCACGAACAAAAGCGGTAATATCTTCCTTGTAAGATCCCATGTCTCGTGCATCCAGTCGCTGATCTGCTCATCATCAAACCACTTTCTTGAGACGTAGACCGTCAGAAGCACCAGCGGTCCAATGATCAGTCCCTTCCACATCCACGTCTCGATGATGCCGCCGAGCACAAGGATGGCGAGGAGAAGCACGAACAGTGTCGCCTGATGCGCCGGATCGATCTCGCTCTTGCCCGCAGCCGAGATCATCCTGCCCTTCGCTTTATCATCGCTTCGGAATACCGTAGCCATGATCAGCCCTATAACGATTGAGATGCCAACAGCAGCCACCGCACGGGCAGCGCCGATCTCAAAGCCAAGTATCTGTGCAGTGTAGACGATTGCGAGCAGGTTAATCGCGGGCGCTGCGAATAGAAACGTTGACGCAGGACCGATGCCAGCACCCCGTTTGTAGATCCCGGCAAAGAGCGGCAGCACTGTGCAGGAGCAGACCGCAAGAAGCACGCCGCTTACCGATGCCACGCTGTACGAGATGTATTTGGGCGCATCTGCTCCAAAGTATCGCAGCACAGACTCTTTCGAAAATAGCGAGGCGATGGCGCCTGCAAGGAAGAATGCCGGCACGAGACACATCAGTACATGCAGCGCAAGATACTCCTCCAGTGTTTCGATGCCAGCCAGAAGCAGCGATTCGATCGTCATGATATCGTGGTCTCCCGAAATCTACTTACTCATGGCAAACGTTATCTATGGTGCCTGCCATTATTTCAATAATGTTTGTAATACCACTTAAATGTTGTGGTTTCAAAGAGGTTTGAAATAGATTGGAGATGTTTGAAATCACAGGCGAGATTGAGATACCGGATTCAATCAGGTGCAAACTTGCGGAGAAAGGCGGAATCGCGGAAATCGCGGGATTGCTACCCGACAATCAGAAGATAAGAGCTATTGTATCGGTCGCACGTGCGCTATCCGATCCTGTGCGGGTCAAGGTGATCTTTGCGCTCTTCATGCAGCCGATGTGCGTCTGTCTTCTTGTTGCGATGACCGGATATGCATACTCAAAGATGTCATACCATCTCTCAGTGCTAAAGGAGGGTGATCTTGTGTGTTCCCGGCAGGAAGGAAATTATTTGATCTATTATCCGACCGATCTTGGCAGGAAAGTTGTGGAAGGGTTTAAAGGCTGGTGATTCAACCGCCGCGGCGTTGCTGCGAAAGTTATGAATGGTATGAACCGTGTGAATCGTATGAAAATTGCGGTCGTCGAAGGGAACGGGATCGGAAAAGAGGTCGTTCCAGCCGCACCCCAGGTGCTGGATGTGCTTTCGCTCGATATCGAAAAGGTTCCGGTTGAGGTTGGGTATGGCAAGTGGAAACGCAACCGGCAGAGCGATAACAGAAGACGACTTCGATCTTTTCAGATGAGACTTTTAAATTTCTTCCGGATAATTGGATCATGGCAAAAAAA
>JAYEGG010000122.1:0-4044 GCA_034658995.1 Methanobacteriota archaeon
GTCATGGAAGGTGCCAGAGACCTGAAAAAATAACCGCGGAGGTTCGGGAGAGGGCTGTATCATCCTCTGCGTCCCTCCGCGCACTCTGCGGTTAAATTCCCGTTTGGCGCATGCTATGTTCTGGGTCAAGCAGTGCCAGTATAGCGAGGTCGCGTGACACTGTTTCAGGTATCTGAGTAGTTACAACACATACACAAAAGACGTACGTGTTCCGGCATGCGCCGTACTTAATTGCAGTGGAAGCGATGGTCGCTGTAATGGACGCGACCATCTGACAAAAATTGCAGTGAAGCAAACCAACTGAATCAGTTCTCAAGCACAATCTCTATGTTGACGTTGTTTGGAACGTTGATGCGCATCAATTGTCTGAGCGCGCGTTCGTCTGCGGCAAGGTCAATCAGCCGCTTGTGTACTCGCATCTCCCAGTGATCCCAGGTTTCAGTCCCTTCACCATCAGGGCTTTTTCGGATTGGAACCACCAGTCTTCGGGTTGGCAGTGGGATTGGACCGGCGATGCTGATGCCGGTTCGTTCTGCAATCCCTCTGACATGTTTGCAGACGGAGTCTAGTTCTTCCGGATTCGTACCAGTTAACCGTATTCGGGCTTTCTGAACCATTTTAGTACCGATAAAAAGAGAAAGGAGAATTACTTCTCCTTGATGCTCATGCACATGCCCGCAGCAATGGTCTGCCCCATATCACGTATGGCAAATCTGCCAAGCTGTGGGATCTTCTTGATTTCCTCAATAACCATCGGTCTTGTTGGCTTGATTGTGACAATCGCAGCATCGCCTGCCTTGATGAACGTAGGGTTCTCCTCAAGAACCTTTCCTGTGCGTGGATCGAGCTTCTTGTCAAGCGATATGAACATGCATGCGGTCTGAGCGGTGTGGCAGTGGAATACGGGCGTGTATCCGACAGATATCGCTGATGGATGCTGGAGTACCACGATCTGGGCTGTGAACTCATCAGCAACCGTTGGCGGGTTGCTGGCAGGTCCGCACACGTCGCCTCGACGCACATCCTTCTTGCCGACGCCTCTCACGTTGAATCCAATATTGTCGCCAGGAACAGCTTCAGGGACCTCTTCGTGGTGCATCTCGATCGATTTTACCTCGCCAGCAGCGCCGCTTGGCATAAATAAGACTTTGTCGCCCGGCCTCATGATTCCAGTCTCAAGACGCCCGACTGGCACGGTGCCGATACCTGAGATCGTGTACGCATCCTGGATAGGAATGCGCATTGGCAGGGTTGTTGGTTTTTCAGGCGCTTTGAATTGATCAAGAGCTTCGAGAATGGTTGATCCCTTGTACCACGGCGTGTCCTTGCTCTTTTCGGATATGTTTGTACCGAAGAGTGCGGACGTCGGTATGAAGCTCATGTCGGAAGGGTTGAACCCAACCATCTTGAGCAGGGTGCTGATGTCCTCCTTGACCTCGTTGAACCGCTCCTCGCTGTAATCGACAGAATCCATCTTGTTGATCGCAAGGATCATCTGATTGATTCCGAGAGTTCGTGACAGGAATACGTGCTCCTTAGTCTGCTCCATGACCCCGTCCTTTGCATCGACGGTAAGTATCGCGGCATCTGCCTGTGAAGCGCCGGTGATCATGTTTTTGACAAAGTCTCGATGTCCAGGGCAGTCAACGATAGTGTAATAGTATTTATCAGTATCAAATCGTTTGTGTGCGATATCAATGGTGATGCCCCGCTCTCGCTCTTCTTTCAAGGAATCCATAACCCACGCGAATGCAAATGAGCCTTTGCCCTTCTCTTCCGCTTCTGTTTTGTACTTCTCGATGATATGCTCCGGTACGGTACCGGTCTCGTATAGCAGTCGTCCGACAAGCGTCGATTTTCCATGATCGATGTGTCCGATGACTGCCAAATTCATGTGTGGCTTTTCTTTTGCCATGTTTATCCTCCTGATTGGTTTGTATATCTTCACTGGTGGCAGGTATTAAATGTTTTCACCATGCTCCGATCGGGATTTGAACCCGAGTCACGGGATTGAGAGCCCCGCATGATTGGCCGAGCTACACTATCGGAGCGCATGAAGCCATACCCAATATCTCTACATCATTGCCATATTAACCTTTCGAGAGATCGAAAGATATATATCAAACCAAACATCAGGAAGACGCAGGTGAATTAATGTTGCGAATACCGTGGAAACGCAAGCAGGGAAGCAAGAGTTACGCGTACTTGTGCGCAAGAGTACGTGCAATGAAGAGTAAATTACTGCCAAAAGAAGACTATCCGAGGTTGATGAACATGGAGGTTTCGGAGATCACCAGGTTCATCGAGGATTCGGAATATAAAACCGCCGTTGATGAACTTGCGCAGAAATATGATGGTATCAATCTGACAGAGCACGCTCTGAATCAGAATCTTGCGTTAACATATCGAAAACTGCTCAACATATCAGCAGGAGAAGCACACAGCATGATCTCCAGTTATTTTATGCGGTGGGATATCTGGAATATCAAAGCTATTCTCCGAGGTAAGCAATATGGGGCGTCTGATGAAGAGATACTTGAATCGGTAGTCTCTGCCGGGCAGCTTGGGTACCATGACCTGATCACGCTGGTACAGAAAGATACGCCGGGAATTATCGGGGTTCTGGAGCAAAATTATCCACTGAGTGACTATTCTGAAGATCGGCTGGACCACTTTGAGAATGCACTGGATATGTTTTATTATGAGCGACTATCCGGGATTGATGCGGTGCGCAGTCCAAAATCAAAGAGCCATAAGTTATTTTCAGAGATGGTCCGGACAGAAATCGACATAATAAATCTGAAAACACTGTTTCGGTCCGCGAGGGCAGAGGTCAGCAGAGAACAGATCGTTAATATGTTGGTCCCGGGCGGGTCGAAACTGAATATGATTGCGTTAAAAAAACTTGCAGGACTCTCGTTTGGTGAATTTGTCACGTCGCTTAAGGATTACCCGTACTGGGAGCCCATCTCCGGCATCGTAACCGAAGATATGGAATCCCTGATCAGTGTGGAGATCGGACTGGACAAATACGGGCTTGAATACGCCACACAGACCTCGCATTACTACCCCCTCTCGATCGTGCCGATTATGGACTACATCCTGTGTAAGAAGAACGAAGTGAAAAATATCAGGATGATTGTGCGTGGCAAGGAAGTCGGGCTTCCGGATGACGTGATCCGGAGCAAACTGGTTCTGTGAGTATAATCTACAGAAAACAGCAGAACCTGGGGGGAGTTGTGGGGGCGGGAGTATAACTACTTGCCTACGACGGGAGACTGTCGCGCTACTAAGGGTGTTGCGGAAGATTCCACGAATCAGGGTCAAGTAAGATATGGCTAAAATCGAGGGAATCGGTGTCTAAGACTCTTATACGACACAGCTTAACACCGATTTCACAGATAAACCTGAGTTTGAAAGATCCTTTCTTCCGTACCACTTTTGATCATCCGTAGTTGTCTCTTGTTGTTGGTTTACCTTGAGTCGGATCTTCAAAATTGTTGCCACTAACACTTTTAAAATAAGGTATGTGTTTAGCTGAGGTGAAAAAACCACGAGATTACACAAGATTACACGAGATTAACACAGAAATCTTGTGGAAACCCGTGTAATCTCGTGGTTCCGATGTGTTTAGCTGCAATCTTGTGGTTAGCTAAACACGTACAAAATAGGTACATACTTACGTAGTACTGCTGCCAAATAGTTACCACAAACTTTAAATATAATGAAGATTTAATATAATATGTAATAGATACTACCGCTATCAGAAAAACCAAGCTCTCTGGCATCTCGCGTTGCGATCTCACCCGAGCCAGATCTCATTGACCACATATTCAGCCGCTCAATATCGGTTTTACAGAGTCTCCTGTCAGTTGAAAATATAACGAACCGCAGATAAACGCTGATGAACGCAGATTTGTTGGCTCTCTGGTATCTTCCGTGATAGCGAACCCAGGAGCTCTATCAGATTGATCATCTATTCAGCCACTCGATATCGGTTTTGCAGAGTTTCCTGTCAGTTGAAAATATAATGAACCGCGGATA
>JAYEGG010000123.1:0-4019 GCA_034658995.1 Methanobacteriota archaeon
ACGACATACGGAATCCATTCTCTGCCGGCAGCGCGAATTCGCTTCCCAACGGTCTCATCACGGTTGTCGATATCTACCCGGACACCCGGCATCGCGCGGGCAACGCCTTCCACGTACTCGATGTGTCGGTCTGCTACAGGTATCAGCCGGACCTGTGTTGGGGCGAGCCATGTTGGCAGCGTTGGCACGCCACCTGCTTCTGATGTGTGATGCGCCTTTTCGAGCAGCGCGTAGATGCATCGCTCGATTGCCCCGCTTGGGGAGCAGTGAAGAATGGTTGGGCGCAGTTTGTCTCCGTGTTTGTCGGTGTACTCGATGCCGTAGCGCTCCGCATTCTCAACATCGATCTGAACCGTTGAAAGCGCGCTGGCTTTATTCATCGTATCGATATAATTAAATTCGAACTTAATCACGAAATAAAAGAAGCGGGAGTCCCATAATTCGATTAATACCGGCTTATCAACTATCTTAACCAGTTCTGTGATAAACTCCTGGTTCTCCAGGTAGAAATCACGCGTAAACCGGATGGCAACCTCATAATCCCGGTCCAGCCCGATATCCGCAAGCACTGCCATACACATCGCATACTGGTCTTTGAATTCTGCGATTGCACTATCCATGTCGCCACATAGCGTGTGCATGTCAGGCATCGTGAATGCGCGCAGGCGCCTCAAGCCCACCAGTTCGCCATGCTGCTCCCTGCGGAAGCTGTACCGGGTCATCTCTATCATCTTCAGGGGCAGGTTCCGGTGCGAGATGGTCATGTCACGGTTCATCAAAAACTGCCCGAAGCACGCCGCAAATCGCAGGAAAAACGACCTCTTGTCCGATTCTATTGAATACTGCCTTGCCGGAAACCGATCAAGATACTTCTTCAGTGTCGGGTGATTCATGTCATACATGACCGGGGTCTCGACCTCGACCGCACCGCGTTTTGAAACCGTATCAATGACATACTCCTCAAGAAGCCTCTTCATCAAGGTTCCTTTCGGATAGAACCGCATATTTCCGGAATCTGAGCCGGGTTCGTAGTCCGCAATCTCGAGTCTCTTCATCAGTTCGACATGCGGCGGAATCCGGTCCACAGCCCGACTCTTCGAGATTTCATAGTCCACAAACCTCTTTAGATCGGTATGTTCTGAAAAATCAAACGTTTCAGTCGGCAAAAGCTCTCCATTCGGCGTGAGTATGTGCCAGTGTGAAACCGCCTTCTCCTCGGATTTCAGAGCCTCTGATATGACCTCAGCCCCCCCACCCACATCTTTCTCTCCATCCCTCTTGTTTTCTTCACTCCCCCTACTTCCCTCACTTTTTCCGATCCGTATCGTTCTTGATAGCTCGGACAGCGGATGTCCCTTGCAACTGATCTTGAACGCCTTGTACCAGCCAAACGGCGCTCTTTTAACTTCGTAATCAGAAGAGAGAGTTTCTTCGAGTTTCTTTAACACATCGATCGCAACAGCCGGCTTTGACAGTTCCGAACTGAGGTGCGCATAAGGATAAAGCATTACACGGTCCGCTTTCACCTGCCCTGCGGTCTTTCTGATCTCTGTTGCTGCGTTCTTCACAGCACCTTCAGGGTCTGCCTCATCATAAGACTCTACAGCGATAAAAGCGGTCAACGCATCTTCCATGCAGCCGCGCTTCATCGAGGATTCGATCTCCTCTGCGACAGGAGTGCGCTTCTTTGTCTCGTACTCGATATAATCAGAGTGAATTAATAATAATTGCATGTTTACGCCCTATGTTGTTTTAGATTGTCTCCCATGTTTATAAATATGGGGTCTCTGGCAGGGTCGCGGAGGCGGGCGTGCACAGGTTCAGATACATATTTATATCTTCACAACTTAACAGAAGGATCAGATCATGGGCTCGTGGTCTAGTTGGTTATGACATCGCCTTGACATGGCGGGGATCCTGCGTTCGAATCGCAGCGAGCCCATTAGAGGTGGCGGGGCGGGGGAATTTTCAGTAAGGTTAATATATCAAATCATACCACTAATACCAATGTTGCGGAAATTATGCTGCACCGGAAGGTTGCTACATGTCTCTTGATGACGTCCTAAAAACAATCAAAATCGAAAACGTGGTTGCGTCCACTTCGATAGCAAGCACAATCGATCTTGAATACGTCGCGAAAACGATCGAAGGTGTGGATTACAACAAAAAGCGGTTTCCCGGTGCGATCTACCGGCTTGCCGAACCAAAACTCGCGGTTCTGGTTTTCGGAAGCGGTAAAATCGTTTGCACCGGTGCAAAGAAGATAGATGATGTCAAAATCGGGGCACAGAAGATTTTTGAGAAGCTCGAAGAGATCGGCATCAATACTGAGGGGCAGACCGAACTTGTTCTCCACAACATCGTTTCATCAGCAGATCTTGGGTGCGTGATCAATCTCGACGCGGTCACGATGGGGCTCGGGTTTGAAAACATCGAATACGAACCTGAACAATTCCCCGGGCTTGTTTACCGAATCAAAGATCCGAAATCGGTTGTTTTGCTCTTTGGATCTGGAAAAATGATCATCACTGGCTGCAAGAGTCCGGAAGATTCCCGGCGTGTCGTTGTTCGCATCGTACACGATCTCGACGATCTCGGATTGTTATGATCCCGATTACTGACAATCACAGCCATCTTGATCGTAAGGGAAAAGGGATCGCTGCAGCAAAGGAATTTGCGAACGCAGGTGGCACGCATCTGATTCTTGTCTCAAAGCCGTCGTGGACAATTGGAGTGGATGTAACAGAGCCTGATGGTTTTAAACCTGTATTTAAGGAAACCGTTGGTATCGCACGTGAAATCAACCGGTCTGACATCGGAGTGACCGTATTTACCGTGCTCGGAGTTCACCCGGCAGAGATTACGCGGCTGACTGATCAGGTCGGGCAGAAGCGTGCAGAGGAGCTAATGATCCGCGGACTTGAGACCGCAGAACGTTTTGTTGCCGAGAATGAGGCGGTAGGCATCAAGACCGGGCGCCCGCATTACGAGGTTTCCGATTCAATATGGGACGCGTCAAACCGCATCATGGCTTATGGGATGGAGCTGGCACGTGACGTTGGCTGCGCCGTGCAACTGCACACCGAGACCACTGATGCTGCCGCAATCACAGATCTGGCGGCAATCGCGAAGAAGTCCGGGTTGGCGCCCGAAAAAGTGGTTAAGCATTATGCGCAGCCGTTGGTGCAGGTTTTTGAGCGCGAAGGCATATTTCCGAGTGTGCTCGCAGGCAAAGGCGCCATCGAGGCAGCACTTGCCGAAGGGAGCCGGTTCATGATGGAGACTGATTATATCGATGACCCTAAGCGTCCGGGCGCTGTGCTCGGTCCGAAGACCGTTCCCCGCCGAACAAAGCAGTTGATCGAGCGATCTGGCGAAGAGGCAGAGGTGGTGGAAGAGGTGTTCTGGAAGGTGCACAAGGAGAACCCCGAGCAGGTGTATGGCATCGAGATCACGATATGATCAGTGATGCGGTGGCGTAATGTCATTTCTGCCGGATACTGGTTATGTTTATCTGCTTGTCACCTCCTTCGCCGACGTTTTTGGCTCTCTGGTAATTCGAGTTGCAAGTATCTCGTAGCTGAATGTTACCCATATGGTATCAAGTGCTTAGGGATCACGAATAGTACGAATGTATGTGTTTAGCCAAGGCGAAAAACCACGAGATTACACAAGATTTCACGAGATTAACACAGAAATCTTGTGGAAATCAGTGTAATCTTGTGGTTCCGTATGTGTTTAGCTGCAATCTTATAGTTAGCTAAACACGTACGTACGAATAAACGAATAGCACGAGTGCTAAACCGGAATAAATTCGTGATAAAAACTGCTTATAAATAGACTAACTCCCGAAAAACCTCCTGAATTAGGGTGGGGCGATTTAGATAAAATGTGGGTAGTGTCCTACTCTACGATAGTTTATCAAGACATGCATTATGACGGAACCTGGGAATGCGTAGATTGATGAAATCAGTGTAATCTGCGTTAATCTGTGGCTAAAAACCTTTATCAACCACTGA
>JAYEGG010000124.1:0-3988 GCA_034658995.1 Methanobacteriota archaeon
CCTGTTTTTTGTTGCCACCAACAGATCCTGAATAATTCCGCCCCTGCATCTTCAGAGATTCGCGCTTCTTCCCTGACCTCACGCGGTCAGGAGTTGCGCTGCATCCTTTGCAAAGTAGGTGATGATCATGTCTGCGCCCGCACGCTTGATCGAGAGCAATGATTCGCATATCGCCTGGTCGCGATCGAGCCACCCCTTCGCACCGGCAGCCACGATCATCGCATACTCGCCGCTCACCTGATATGCAGCCGTGGGCATTGAAAACGTGGTCTTGACCCGGTGCAGGACATCGAGATACGGGAGCGCGGGCTTCACCATCACTATGTCGGCGCCCTCGCCTATGTCCAGTTCAAGCTCGCGCATCGCCTCATCTGTGTTTGCAGGATCCATCTGGTATCCGGAGCGGTCTCCGAACGCGTATCCAGAATCCGCAGCTTCTCGAAACGGTCCATAGAAGCATGAGCAGTATTTGGCGGCGTAGGACATGATCGGGGTGTCTGTGAACCCATCGATGTCAAGCGCAGTCCTGATCGCGCGTACCATGCCATCCATCATGCCAGACGGCGCAACAATGTCAGCACCTGCCCTGGCATGGCTTACCGCAACCTTCCCGAGAATGGGTAGCGTCGGGTCATTGAGCACCTGCTCTGCGTCATAATCGACGATGCCGCAGTGCCCGTGCGTGGTGTACTCGCACAGACAGACATCGGTTATAATGAGTAGATCGTCCGTTTCAGACCGGATATTTTGTATTGCCTGCTGAATAACGCCGTTATCATTATAAGCGCTCGTCCCTTCCTCGTCCTTTGTTTCAGGTATCCCGAAGAGGAGAATTGCCGGGATTCCAAGCTTTTTAATCTCCTTTGCCTCATCCGCGACCATGTCCAGTGGGAACCGGTATTGGTCTGGCATGGATCCGATCTCTACTGGTTTTTCGATGGTTTCATCCACGAAGATCGGGCAGATCAGGTCATTTATGGAAAGCTCTGTTTCAACCACGAGATTCCGTATTCCAGGCTGCCGCAACCTGCGCATCCGTGTTTTCGGGAACATCGCGTCATCTATTATGGCGCATCGATGATTAATCCTTCGACTGCCTGAGCGCGTGCCACGACATCGTGTGTCGCCATACCCCCGCCCGTCCATTACACTTTACTATCAAGCACCCGATTATATTACTATGCCCAAGCAGCAGGACTACCTCGAGAATTACACGAGTGTAAAAAGCATCGTGCGTGAGGCGCTGCCATTTGAACTTATATACACCGTCGGAGGAGTCTTTGCTGGCATCATCCTGGTTCAGATGACTGATCAGATTGAGATGATCCCCGGGCTTCTGGTGCTCGTGCCCGCAATACTTGGAATGCGCGGCAACATCTCCTGCACACTCGGATCTCGGCTTGGCAGCGCGATACACCTTGGATTGATCGATAAGATCGAGCGCAACCCGGAGCTAATTGGTAATGTGGCAGGCTCGCTTACGCTCAGCCTGATCATGTCGATTGTGCTCGGAATCCTTGCACACCTCTTCACGATCGCTCTTGGAATGCAGAGTGCAGGCATAGAGGTGCTCGTTGCGATAGCGGTCTTCTCAGGAGTGCTATCAGGCATCGTCCTCTCCGCCCTCGCCGTAGTCATAACCATCGGCGCATTCAGGCGCGGTCTTGATCCTGATAACATCACAACGCCCGCGCTCGGAACGCTTGGCGATATCGTCACAATGTTCATGATTTTTCTGGCGGTGAAGGAGGTGACCTGGATATGGCATATTACACCGTAACCGGAATCGTGAAGCGCGGAATCCCGGTTCTTTGCGTCGCTGCGGTCATCGGCACGATGGCAGGACAGATGCTCCAGGTGAGACAGGAGCTGCTAATCAATTTTTCCGTGCTTCTGATACTGATTCCCCCGCTAATTAAGATTGGCGGCGATACCGGATCGATTCTTGGGGCAAGACTCTCAACAGCATTTCGTCTTGGTCTTGTGGACTCAATAGGAAGCGTGGTGGTCAGAAATAGTGTTCTTGCATGCATGCTGATCGGGTTTGCCGCCTGTCTGATGTTAAGCGTGGTTGTCTGGATAGCAGCTACCGCATTAAACATCGACGTCGTGTATGGTACGCTGCTTAAACTAACGCTGGTCGCCGGATCCATCGATATTGCCGTGGTCTTTGCCCTAACGATCTGCATCGCATTTCTGGCGCATAAGCACGGTCTTGATCCGGATGACGTCGTGATACCGATCACCACCTCGATCGGCGACATCGTAGGGATTGTGTCTGTCTTTGTCGCAATCCGGATGGTGATGTAAACCGGATATAACCTGATGTGTGTGGTGGTAGGCAATACCTTGAAATACGGGCGTATTTCTGCTAATTATTTACTGTGAAACTCCGAATCCCGTCATCGATCAGTCTGACAACGTATTTTCCGTGTTTTGCAGTGGCAGGATGTGACACCACCCCCTCACCCAGCCAATCGTTTGCCCTGTGCACCACATACCACAAATCCAAACCTTTCTTTTGCCATGCGTTATAATTACACTGACATGGATTACGAGGTCGTTGTGGTTGGAGCAGGACCTGCTGGCTGTCTGGCAGCGAAGTACGCCGCGAAGAACGGGGCAAAGACGCTCATCATCGAAGAACATGCGTCCATCGGCTCGCCCGTACAGTGCGCAGGACTGCTGAGCGTAAACGCAGTCCGGGAATGCGAGATAGCTCCTGACAGCCGTTTTCATCCGATCACCGGTGCGTTTGTCTATGCGCCAGACGGACGGCGGATTTGCATAGCCGGAGACGAGATCAAGGCGTACGTGGTCGATCGGAGGCTCTTTGACCGCGCGCTTGCGCAGAATGCGGTCAGGGAAGGCGCAGAAATACTCATGCGGACACGCGCGGTCGGCATGGATATCCAGGATCCGGGAACTCGCGCGGATCACCGAAAGATCCTTCACATCCTGACCGAGGGGGAGCCGGACACGATCGAGGCAGACGTTATCATCGGAGCCGACGGGATCCGGAGCCATGTCGCACGGTGGGCAGGCATTGACACGCCCGAAACGATCCTTTCGGGCGCACAGCTAAGCACGGTCTATGATTTCGACGATCCCCATTTTGTTGAGATATTTCCAGGATCGTGTGCGCCAGGATTCTTTGCATGGGCGGTTCCGTACCATGACGACGCACGGATCGGGCTTGCGGTCAGACCGGAACCGCAACCGCAACAGAGGGCAGGATCAAGGTCCGAATCAGAGACTGGATCAAAGGCTGAACCCGGGGCGGGGTCAGGGACCGTAACTGGCTCTGCATGGGATTATCTGCAACGATTGGTCTCAGAGCACCACATCATATCAGGAAAGTGTCATTCCGGCATCTCCGGGATCGTGCTCGGCGGAATCCCGATTGGCACACCGCAGAAAGCCGCCGCAGATGGCGTGCTGATCACCGGTGACGCTGCAGGACAGGTTAAACCAACATCCGGCGGGGGCGTGTATCCCGGCGCAATCTGCGCGAAGATCGCAGGAAAAATAGCTGCAGATGCGGTCATAGATGGCGACACGTCTGCCAGGCGGCTTGCAGTGTATGATCTGCTCTGGAGAGCGAAGATCGGGCGAGAACTGGTGATCGGGAAAAGAATTAATGGGTGGATGGCAAATCTCAGCGATTCAAAGATCAATCGATTGATTGAAGTGATTGACGACGATGAATTGCTGGATCTAATCACGAGATATGGTGATATGGATCATCCGTCCGTTGTCGTGCGAAAACTTCTGATGAACCGGAAGAGCATGAGTGTTTTTGCAAAACTGATCCGGATGCTGTGAACTGCACAAAAACACCCAAAGAAGAGTGTGTGTTTAGCTAACCATAAGATTACACGAAGTTCCACGAGAAAATATGAAGAAGTAAGATATGAAATATAAAACTAATCGTAACCACACAGGTACCTAAAACCAATATCAGGGGACTTCACTATGCAGGAACTAC
>JAYEGG010000125.1:0-2276 GCA_034658995.1 Methanobacteriota archaeon
TCCCGGTTCTTAAGATCAGTGTTGCAAACGAGGTTATTTCAGCAGTCACGGTCAAGCAGAGCGCACCCTGTGGATCAACATGGTTTGTTGCGAAGAAACTGGTCGGAGCACCTGTAAGCTCACAGGAGATCATCCGAGAGATCATTGCTGAGGCGCATCACTCCTATCCATGTACAGCGGACATGACTGTTGACCGGGAACTTGGGGACACGATCCTGCACGTGGCAGGGTATCTGATCAGAAACGCCACCATAGATGCACTCTCGCTCTGAGAGTACCTGAAACGCCTTATTTTTTCTGTTCAAGAACGATCGCATCAGGGTTCACCTCACCAAACACTCATTGTTATTCCACACCTAACAAAAAAAATTCCATGTTTTACCATAGCGTTTCCCTCCGATACTGCGGCATAATCCGGTACATAGATCTTCAGATCACCCAAAGTCCTTGCATCGAAAAACCTCTGAAATCGCGACGACAAAAAAAGATGTTTATTCAAATTCATCGAAAGTCAGGTTCACTCTCGAGCCGCCTTAAACTGATACGGCGCAAAGAGCAACAAGGGTCCGATATCTGACGCGAAGCTGCCGATTCCATGAATCGGTTCAAGTGAGTCACAGGTAAAATCTGTGTAATCAGCGTTCATCTGTGGCTAAAAGCTTTTATTAGCCATATATTTCATATATAGGCACAGATTAAATGTTATTTGTTAAAGAACGAGATTTATTCAAGAGATTTCATGGTTTTTTTGCCGCAGCTAAACACATACGCTGAAACCAGATCGGCAATCTACCGACACCCGTAGACACCATCTCGGAGAAACACCATCCCAAAACACAGTAGTTTCACCAATTGGGTGATCCTGGCTCATGGATGTGCCTGAATGAGACGCTCACATCTCCTGCACGCTCCGCAGACAACGATCACCGATACCCCGCGCACACCACGCTTCTCCGTGATCAATCGCTCGATCCCACGCCCCCCTGCAGTCTCATCGATCATCACAACATCGCTGCAACATGCACGGATGATCCTGCCGGGATCGAGTACTTCCTGCCCACCGGTCATCGCCGAGACCATGTTCTGCAGAACGATCACCAGAACGTCCCGTCCTTTTGATTCCGCATCGATTAGCGCCTGCAATCCTGAATGCACAAGCCCATAGTCTCCTATGACCGCGATACCTTTTCCTGGCAACCCTGTTGCAATCCCGATCGCACCACCGAGTGAATAAGCGAGATCCACGACCCCGGTGGGTGCTGTTCGTATCGAGCAGCCCATATCTCCGGCGATCATCGCACCAGTCTCCTTCTTGACACTCCTTATCGCCTCATAGACCGGTACGAATGGGCAGTCATCGCAGATGCTGCGCGTGAACCCGCGACTTTCGAGAGTCTCAGGAGTTGTGTCCGGCACAATCTCGTCTTTGCCGATATTTTCGATCGCAGAAAGGATATCCGCCTCACCGATACCGCCGTACGGGAGATGTCCCGACTGCCTGCCAAGAATCTTGCGGGACTGCAACTGCAACTGCCGTTCGATCACCGGAGCGGTCTCCTCGATCACGAGAACGCGCCGATCGCCGATAAAATCCCCAATCAACGATAGTGGCAGCGGACTTACAAACGAGAGTGAAAGATGCGGGATATGTTCCATTTGGCGCAGGATCGATTCGACGGTTCCTGACACGTAGCCCGACGAGATGACACATGACGCGCTATCTCTGCCCCCGTTCATCCCTTCAACGCATACATTCAGATGCGAGGTTTCGGACAGATTCTTCATCCGAGGATACGTGTCCCTGTGAAACAACTGGTACATGCCATGCATCGAGTATTCCCAGATCGATCTGTCGAATAAATGTAATTCAGACGGATCTCGCTCAGGATCTTCCATGGATCTGCATACGCATCCCGATTGGAGCAACGGGTCTGTTACCCTGATGATCACCGGCGTGCACACAGCCTCACTGATGCGGTACGCCTCAAAGATCGTGTCATAAAGGTTTTCCGGGTTCGGGTCGAGCACCGGAACCTCTGCAAGCAAGCCCCAGTACCGCGAGTCCTGCTCATTCTGGGATGCGGCGGCACAGGGGTCGTCTCCTGCGACCACCACGACTCCCGCGCCAATGGTGTGCGTGCTTGCTGTTATGAGCGGGTCCGCGAGAATATTCATCCCAACATGCTTCACAATCACCATCGACCGACTGCCGGATGCGGACGCCCCAAGCGCGATCTCCATCGCAACTTTCTCGTTGATGCACCACTCAGCATCCG
>JAYEGG010000125.1:2376-3966 GCA_034658995.1 Methanobacteriota archaeon
CAGGTGATGCGCTTGATCCCGCATTCACGGATCGCGGACGCGACTGCATCGATACACTGGGTTGTTGTGGTCATATCAGATCAACCCCTTCTCCGTAGTCAATATCCGTCCACACCCACCCCTCCGACAACTTGTATAGCTCTTCCATCACTCATTCTCCTTTAGCACTGATGCGATAAGCTCTTTTCCCGCCTCGGTTATAACATACTTCTGCTTGCTGTTTCGTGGTTTGTCAGGAATAGTCATAGCTACTAAACCGTGTTCTATTAATGGATCAAGATGCTGCTTTTTGAAGAACGACCGATGCTGCGCACCAGCAATCGCAGCCAATTCCAGCATCGATGCAGGTCTTTCCGAATTCTTGAGTATCTGTATCTGCAACTTAGTCAGTGACTTAGTCAGTGACTTAGTCACTTTTTCTTCCTTCACTAATTCATCTGCTGCGCCGCCATGCCCCATACTCCCCCTCAGGAAAGTGATCCTGAAAAACCCGTTCCAGTTAAACTCAGGCTCGGAGAGGCCCGCGGTCTTCATCTCGTCCCTCATCCTGCCTATTCCACTCCCGATCCGTTCCACATGATTCGCACGGTGGAATAACCCCTGAAGAAATGGGTTTCTGGAGATCGATGTCAAGCCAAACTCCTCGGGGAGGATTCCTCTAACGAGACCGCCCGGGTTGAGGATGTGAACCCGGTCATCATAGAACTCAACCATAGTAACAGCACCCTTCTCGAAATAATTCCTGTGAATGACTGAATTGAGTAACGCCTCCCTCAGAGCATCGTAGGGCAGTTCTGGGACCTCATCTCGCTGCAATTTCCCCCCGCCAATCTCATATCGAAGCGGAATGTATGTTTTCAGCCATTTCATGGCGTTGTCCACGTTCGTGATGATATCATCACTAAAGTCCTTGCGATCGATTATGTGTGTTTTGGTCTTCCCTCTGAATCGAACGCAGGTGATTATAGCGTGGAAATAGAATCGTGCGGGTTCTTTAGCAAACATCAGGACGCCCGCGTTCTTCATGAGCAATCGTCCAGCCTGCCGTTGTGCCACACCAAGGTTTGTCAGAATCTGTTCGCGGGGAATGTTTGAGGTGATGCTACATTGCTGCAGGTAGCTCTGGAATCTCTCCTCCGAAAAGTCATCAGGATACTTAAAATCCATGCAGAACTGCTCATCGAACCGGATCTTCCCTTCGTGGTTAAAGTAATCGATGATCTCGTCCCGCCTCATTTTCTGGCTGCTTGGACCCGTGCGGATGAAGAAACCGTCCTTGCAGGAGTATGGTTTGTCGGTCCCCTCGCGAACCGCTATGATAAGGACATTTGCCAGCCCCTTGAGGATGATGCTTACCGGCGGGTCGCATTTGCGTGCGACGTCCTGAACCTGAGATCTGAGTCTATTTGTGATGTTGACCCCTTTCACTGCAACATCATCTGACACGCCGAGAAATATCCGCCCACCCGATGAATTGGCAAAAGCGACCATCTCCTTCGCAAGCGAATCAGATACCGACTCCTTAAACTCAATCAGGTAGCCTTCGCCTTCCTCAAGGATTAATTCCATCTCTTTCATCATTCAACCTTC
>JAYEGG010000126.1:0-2711 GCA_034658995.1 Methanobacteriota archaeon
GGTTAATAGAATTGAGATAAGCCATAGTAACCAGAAAGTAATAAAATAACTAACAACGGGGGATATTCCTTATTTACTTGATTTATCGTGGAGATCAATTTCACGGGAATTACCAAAGAGCCAGATTATTCTCCCATCTGAATCTCGGGAAATTTATCACAGGGTAACAAAATCAGTATTAAGGGGGTTAATGTTTTGGTGGGGACTATGTGGATGAAGGCTTCAGCTATTGATTTTTTGCATATGTTTGAAAGTCAAGCTTAAGTCACTCAAACGTCGCGTATCTCACCGTTGCACAATAGATCAGGTCCAGCAGCCATACCAGCGACGATACTGCAAGATTACCATCTCGATCGCAGGGATTCCATACGGTTGACGGCTCAGTTGACCTGATGGAACCTGAGCACCGATTTCACAAGTGTTCGGTAAGCAATCTTGCTATAATCTGCGAATGACATCTCATTGGTAGTGTGACTCTCCCTGCTCATTCTCGCTTGCATGCTCCGTTTCCTGTGATGATTCGGAATCGATGATCTCGATTGCCCGCTGCACAACCTCGTCGACGCCTTGCCCGGTCTCTGCGGATATCTTGTGCTCCCAGTCGCCATGGAAGTCGGCGAGATCGCACTTGTTTGCAACCGCAAGAACCGGGATTGCGAGTGTTTGCTTGATTTCGTGAAGTAGGCTGAGCTGAGCTGTTAGCGGATATCCGCAGTGCTCGGCAGGGTCGATCAGAAGCAGTACGAGGTTGCCTACGTGTTTCAGCGCTGTTATTGCCTGTAGCTCGATCGCGTTGCGGGAATCAAGCGGGCGATCCAGGAGTCCGGGCGTGTCCACGACCTGGTACCGCGTTCGGTCACGATAGAAATGCCCTATGTAAATTCCTTTTGTTGTGAATGGATATGTGGCGATCTCAGGTTTTGCGTCGGTCACGCGCCTCACGAAACTTGATTTGCCAACGTTTGGGTACCCTGCCACGATGATTGTTGGGACCCCGGATATTTCCGGTAGTTTCCGAAGTTTATCTCGCGCAGCATTCAGGAAACGCAGGTTTTCGTCCACTTCGTTCACGATTGAGGCGATCCTGGCATAAGCCTGTTTCCTGATGTGAACCGTGTTTTCCGGTCTCATCTTCTTCTGGTATTCGCGTGCGATCGAGCGAACCTTGTTTCCTGCCCAGTGCACTGATGCAAGTGACATTTTGAGCTTTTCGACCCCGATGATTGTCTCTGTTAATTCATAGTAAAACGGGGGCAGTTCGTCGAAGTTGGGGAAGTCGTGCACGGTTTTCAGTAGACGAATCGACAGAACGTCCGCTACAGTCTGAACCATTGACCGCTGGATGCTGACGTTTCCCCGCCCTTTTCCTGCCTTTGCAGGGTGAAGAGCGCGCCTGAACGCCTGGTCAAGTAGCTCGTCAGCGGTCGGTACGGTGCGCAATCGTTCGTAGATCATGGTGAACCTTTCTTTCACTGCATCGGCATTACCTTTACCGTGACCAATAAGGTGAAATAGTAATCGAGCCATCAAGAACCTGCGATGGTTAAGGTTGGCGTACATGTATCGATTGCAGGCTCGATAGACCGGGCGGTTGGAAGGGCGCAGAAGGTTGGCTGCGACACATTCCAGATATTCACGAGAAACCCGAGGAGCTGGCGGTTCAAGGATCTCACCACTGAACAGATCGAAAAGTTCACGCGAGGGATCAAGGAGTCGGGAATTTACCCGCCGGTTGCGCACATGCCATATCTACCAAATCTGGCGTCGCCGAAGGAGGAGGTCTACAGCCGTTCAATTGACACGCTCACAAACGAGATTGCGCGGTGCAGCGCGCTGAAGATCCCGTATCTTGTGACCCATCTCGGAAGCCATCTTGGGAAGGGGATGGAGGGCGGCTTTGAGCGCATAATATCTGCTGTGAATGCGGCAACCTGTGAAAACAGGGACGTTACGCTCCTTCTTGAGAACACTGCTGGCACAAAGAACAGCATGGGCGGGGGCTTTGCGGACATACAACGAATCATTGACGGACTGGAGCAGGGCGAGCTTGTGGGCGTGTGTTTTGATACCTGCCACGCGTTCGCTGCCGGTTATGAACTCAGGACCGCGGATGCGCTTGATGCAACGATCGATGAGTTTGACCGGACGATCGGACTCTGCCGACTGAAACTTATCCACCTGAACGACTCGAAAGGTGCCTTGGGCTCAAGAGTGGACCGGCACGAGCATATCGGTATAGGGGAGATCGGGGAGGACGGGTTCAGAACCATATTACACCATGATGTCCTTAAAACGCTCCCGATGATACTTGAAACGCCGGTCGATGAGCGGAGGGACGACGTCGGGAACATCCGGGCGGCGCGAATGCTTGCCAAGGGGTGATGCACACTCTGGCTGGCAGATATTGATCATCTTGATTCTCGACATGATCAAAAACCAATCCGGAGACTTAAGTATATGCCATCCGGAGACATCGCAATCCTGTGTCGCAACATCGGCGACCTCATGATCGTGCTTGGAGGTGTTCTGCTGTTCGTGATCGTATTCCCGATCGCAACAAAAGAGTACTCCATGATACCGGGCTGCTTGATCCTGGCATCGGTGTCCCTTCTTCTCGGGTTCTACTTCAAGTATCTCTTCAAAACAGATGATGTGCTTGAGGCGAGACACGCCATGACAATCTCAGCATTGGGCTGGCTCATCGCACCGCT
>JAYEGG010000126.1:2811-3963 GCA_034658995.1 Methanobacteriota archaeon
TTCTCGAGAACATCTTCTTGCAGGAGAATTGCAACCTCCTGACCACTTCTGGCGACTCGGTCTTCCAGTTTGTCTTGGCGATCACCTGCACGGGATTTCAGACCGCGGATATACATCGGTGGACTCCGGGTTTTTGTATCTGAGTATCCCCTAAGAAGTGGCACAATGAATATTGGTGATGGGATCTTTGAGGTGGTATCTGCACAGAGCAATGCTCATGCCCTCGAATGGTGTCACCACCGAAAGGTTTAAGTTCATTATGAATATGTATTCATTGATGCCAAGACCGAGACGTCACCGGCACATCTGGTCATCATTTGATTATGATTACTGGAGACCGTGTGTAACCTGTCTGGAGGACCGCGGCGAAGTGGTTCTGAAGATGGAAGAGATGGAGAGCATACGGCTGAAGGATTATCTCGGAATGGGTCAGCGTGAGGCGGCAGAGCTTATGAACGTCTCGCAGCCGACATTCCACAGGATCCTGGCTGAAGCAAGAAACAAGATCGGATGCGCTCTTGTTTGCGGTAAAGCGATACGAATCCACGGCGGGACGTACGAGATGGCGATGCCCCCCGGGCGCAAGTTCCAGTGCTACGACTGCCAGCACGCATGGGAGGTTGCGCACGGCACAGGAAGACCCCAGAACTGCCCTGACTGCGGAAGCGTGAAGATACGCCGGGCAGAGAATGATCGCGGATATGGCAGATCCGGAAGTGGAGCGCATGGCAGGCATGGCGTGCAGTAACAGTAACAAACAGTAAAAACGGTGAAATCATGAATAAAGACGAAGAAAGTATGGCTCAGGAAAAACGCTTAAAAGAGCGTATGGGAAGAGTGAAGCATAAAATAATGGTTATGAGCGGGAAAGGCGGCGTTGGGAAGACCACCGTAGCAGTCAACCTCGCACTCACACTCGCGGCAAAGGGCTATGAGGTCGGGATCATGGATGCCGATATTCACGGTCCGAACGTCCCGAAGATGCTCGGAATCGAGGACGAGCGTCCGGATGTGTCCGAAGAAGCTATATCTCCGGTCTTCGTACCTCCAAGGGTTATGGTCATGTCTCTTGCATTCATGCTTGCAAACAAGGACACGCCGGTCGTATGGCGGGGACCGCTCAAGATGGGTGCGATCAAGCAGTTCCTATCC
>JAYEGG010000127.1:0-3947 GCA_034658995.1 Methanobacteriota archaeon
CTGTTAAATTTGTGTCGTTTGTCAGGGACGGTTTTGGCTCTTCGCTATTTCGTGCGGGTGGCTGGAAACCAATGTGACCCGACCGGGGTGATCCATGGTGATGCAATCATTTATTACTCTTCATAGATAATTAATCACAAGTGGCACAGAGGAACACAGAGTTTTATTATTGATCGTCACCCATAAATTCCATCTTAAAATAGGTTATGTTTCTCTGTGACCCCCTGTGTTCCGCTGTGGTTTTATTCTCCCTGCTTTATCCAGGATAGCTCTTCTGCACCGATGCCCCATTTAGCAGAATGGGTGCTCGTGTTACCATGCAAAACAGCGAAGAACCAACTTATAGATTGCAGCGGGCGGTTCTGCATCGTTTGACTCCGCCGCCCGGGCTTTACCGGAAGGCTTAAGTACAATCACTAAAGTGTTAAATCACCAGCCATGAACGATCTACGAATGGCTGCATGGATATTAGAGGGTGCAGTGCCGATAAAAGCATACAATTAAGTGTCATATTAGTATTCTGGTATGTGTGGTTGGGGTGCTGCAAAACACGCGCGTAACAATAGTGTAAATATATAGGAGGTACTAAGTATGGTGAATAAGACGATACTGATCAGTGTAACAGTAATCGTGATGCTCGCACTGTCCGCCGCAGGTGCGTGGGCAGATGAGCATGCAGATACAACCACATCCGGTTCGGACGTCAAATGGAGTCAACCACCGGATATGAAATACGGAGTGAACATCCAATCGACAGAAGAAGAACCGATTGTAGCTGACGACTGGAAGTGTGAAGATCCAAGACCAGTGACCGACGTTCACTTCTGGGGCTCTTACATTGGATGGGCGGTAGACAGCAAGAAGCCGCGGTCGCGCCCGCCCAGCGTTGAAGGATTTGTGATTCGCATCTACAAAGATGTACCAGCCGGAGTCGATCAGCGTTACATCCCGGGAGAACTCCTCTACGAAGAGAAAGTAAGGGAGTTTGAGGAGAAGTATGTTGCCGCAATCCTGCGCCCTGATGGGACGTACGAGCACAAGTTCTATTACAGCATGGACCTTCCCGGACCGTTCAAGCAGACGGAGGGCACGATCTACTGGATCTCCATCGCCGCCATCATGCCGGACAAATACGAGTATCCATGGGGCTGGGAGACCTCCACACGCCACTGGAATAACAATGCTTGCCAACATTGGTTTTACAACAATTACTGGGAAGAAATCTTGCCTTCACAACTCCCTTCATGGTATCAGGAACAGTATGATGCCGTGGACATGGCATTCGAACTTACAGTGAGATCAGAATCGCCACCGATCAAATGGCAGCAGAGACCCGATATGATGCAGGGAATCAATGTCATTTCCCTCGTTGATGGTTATGACGATGATGATCCGAAATCCCCAACAGTAGCTGATGACTGGCTCTGCCTTGACGGCAGACCGGTCACGGATCTCCATTTCTGGGGTTCTTATCCGGGTTGGTATCCTGATAAAGTTCCACGTGATCCAGACACCCCACCAGGGATAAAGGAGTTCAGGATTCGGATATATTCGGACGTTCCGGCAGTTGTAGGAAGAGATGAATTCAGTCATCCCGGTAAGCTCCTCTACGAGGGCTGGGTGGATGATTTTACTGAAACTTATGTGGATTCCATATTGCTTCCATGGGAACAATACGAACATAAGTACAGGTATGACCTGGACCTGCCAAAGCCGTTTTCGCAGGAGCGAGACACGATTTATTGGCTCTCTATCGCAGCCGTGACACTTAACCACACGTACCCGTGGGGTTGGGGGAGTTCCATGGATCGGTGGAACGATTTCGCGGTGCAGGGCTGGTATGGAGATCCGGATAATTCAAAATGGGATCTGATTCACAATCCGTGGACAGAACGCCACATTGATATGGCATTTGAGCTTACAACTGGCGATGGTCCGATAAAGTGGCTTCAGTTTCCGGATATGGCAAATGGCGTAAACATACTCTCCCTTCCGGAGGATCCGGTTGTTGCTGATGACTGGCTATGCACAGACGGCAAACCGATAACCGAGGTCCACTTCTGGGGCTCTTATCTGAGCCGCGAGAAAGAGGTGCACTGGGAGCAAAAAAACCCGGGACCGCCCGAAAAACCACTTTCACAGCCCCCGGGCGTTTCGGAATTCAAGTTCAGCTTCCACAAGGACATACCAGCCGGAACCGATCCTGATATGCCATGGAGCCACCCGGGAGTTCTACTCCGCGAGGTCTGGATGGCTCCTGATGAGGTCAAGGAACGCTACTGGGATTCAATTCCTCATACGGGCGTGGATGGCACTATATGGTGGGAGCATAAGTTTTACTACGTCGCTTGCCTGAAAGAGCCTTTCAAACAGGAGAAAGGGACGATCTACTGGCTGGATATCGGAGCCAAACCCGTGGAAGACGAGTGGTACTGGGGATGGGAGACATCCGTGCGCCACTGGAACGATAATGCGGTCCGCGGCTGGGAAGGCGGTAATTGGTGGGAATGCCTGGGCGCAGCGACCATCGATTTTGAAGACCTGACTCTGGGGACCGAATACAATGTTGGAACTACCTTTACCACATCAGGCGTCCCGATCACTGTCAAGCAGTTCCAGTGGAGTAGCGGAACCTGGACCAGCGACGGACACACCCGAGTCGTGAACGGTGGGCATGCTGGCGGATCAGGTAACGAGATGAATGTCAACAACGTCAACCTCGACTTTGGCTTCGGCGCCCATGTCAATGGTCTTTCGCTGCTCTTCGGTGAGTACGGCGGCAATCTGAACATCAGGGTCAACGGAGACTTCCGGAACTTTGGTAAGTTTGCTGAGATCAACGGACTCACGATCGGCGGAGTTCACGTTACAGTCATTGATCTTGGTGACAGCAAGGGAAGACTCACCCTGACCGGCACAATCGAGCAATTTGCTCTCGGCGGGCAGGAGCTATTGATCGACGACGTCAGGTTTGCGAAGCGTGTCGATATGGCGTTTGCGCTGATGACAGAGACTGAGGTGGCAGAGCATGATCTTGGCGATGCGCCTGACCGCACCAACAGTTTCCCTGCATCGATGACCGCTTACCCCGGAGTCCAGGCGAACTTCCCGACCGTCTACGGGGTAGGTTCCCCGCCGCATGGACCGATCCACCGCCAGCCGAAAGCGCTTGCATTCCTCGGGCAGAGTGTCAGCCTTGAGAGCGAGGCTGACATCGGTCCGGATGAGGATGGAGTTAACAACCTCGATCCGCTGAAAAACGCACCTGACCTCGACGGAGCCGATGATGGCGTGAGCCTGCCGCTTGTGCTTGTACACTGCAAGCCAAACACGTTTGAGTACGTGGTGACGGTCGTAAATCCCCTGCAGCGGTCGATCTACGCCAATGTCTGGTTCGACTGGAACCGGGATGGTGACTGGGACGACACGATGAAGTGTCCGGCAGGAGATCTGGTGGCGCCGGTGCCAGAATGGGCGGTGCAGAACCAGCAACTGCAACTGAGCGGTAGTGGTGTCTTCACCTTCACAACGCCGCGCTTCATGGCATGGATCTCTCCTGATGGGGCGGTGCATGATGGGACGTGGATGCGAATCACACTATCGGAGCAGGAAGTGGATCCGATCGCTGGTTTCTATGGTGCTGGCGGTTCTGGTCCGGTAGGGGGATACCAATACGGCGAGACCGAGGATTACTATGTGGAATACTCACAACAGCCAGAGAACACCAAGTGGGTACAGCTTCCGGACCTGACACAGAATGGAACCGACATCAAGGTCGATGAGTTACGCAACATAGCCGACGATTTCGAGTGCACGTCCCAAAGCTTGTTAACAGACGTGCATTTCTGGGGATCATGGAAAGATGACAAGAAGGGTAAAATCAGAAACATTCGTCTGAGTATCCACAGCGACGATCCTGTGGGACTTGGTGGATCAGATAAGGAGAA
>JAYEGG010000128.1:0-3939 GCA_034658995.1 Methanobacteriota archaeon
TGAATGCACGTTATGATAGCCTCATAATCCGCCCCAAAACCCACACCCCCCGCAACCATCCCGACATTCTGCATTCATCATGCTAGCCTTCCGAAGTCACCAAAACCCGTACTTAAGTGCCAGACTTATGCAGTGCGATTCATCGTTCCACGCATCGACCCCCCCAATCCGGTACGTATCGCTTCACAAACTATAAAAATGCAGTTACGCAACAAAAAAACCAGAAACCACAGATCCACACTCTCGGATCCGTGGCGTCTAAACTTAAAACTAATCTGCCTATGCTGGCACAGGTCAGGGGGATTCCGGTTGTGCCCCGGTCCCTGCATCTCGCACCGTGAACTTGTCGAGTTCATTCATCAGCACCTGTGCCACATCAGCGAGTCCCTGCGCCTCGGCAGTCATCTCCTCGATAGCAGACGTCTGCTCCTCAACAGCAGCCGAACTCTCCTCTGATGCGGATGCGCTCTCCTCGGATATGCTTGCGACCTCGTTCATGCCGTCAACGATCTGTTCCATGACCTCGGCAGCATGTTGGGCACCAGAATTGATCTCCTGCACCATGCCACTGACCTCATTGATCGCTCCTGCCACATCATCGACTCCGTCCAGTGCGGCATGTAGCAATTCATCGCCCTTGGTTGCCTCATCCACTGCCGTGCCAGTCGCTGATATTGCATGTTCTCCTGATTTCTGTATGCGTTCGATCGCAACACCTGATTCAGCCGCTGCCTCCTTGACTTTCTCGGCAAGGTTCTTCACTGCATCCGCCACAACCGCAAAGCCCCTGCCTGCTTCGCCAGCACGGGCTGCTTCGATTGCGGCGTTAAGCCCGAGCATATTGGTCTGCCCTGCCACATCAGTGATGACATCTCCCATCTCACCGACTTTCTCAATCGCGGTGTTCATCTCGGAAACGGTCTCTGACGTCTTTGCGACCCCTTCCTGGATATGCGCCAGACCTTCGAGCGTCTTCTTTGCGGCATCCTGCACATCACTTGACGCATTGACAGCCTCCTGTCCCTTCTCTGCTGATTGGTTGGCGTTCGTGGAGGTCTGCACAATCTCTGCTGCCGCCGTTTCAACATTCCGTGCCGTGACCTGCGCAAGTTCTGCAAGTTTCTGTGAGCCATCGGCGACCTGCTGCGATGCGGATGAGAGTTGTTCCATGCCGCCACCCATTTCTTGCGCTGCCGCTGAGAGTGCCTGCGCCGTGCCAAGCACCCGCTCGCTAACGCCCCTTGCGCTCGTGACCGTGCCTGAGAGCACACCGACCAGCGAGTCCACCGAATTCACAAGTTTGGCGTACTCGCCTTTTGCCTGGATATCGGGTTTGACTGTCAGGTCACCCTCAGCCGCCTTTCCGGCAATACGGTCTCCCTCATCAATGATCGCTCTTAGATCTGATTTCATCTCCATAAACGTACTGGCAAGCTCCCCAAGTTCGTCTTTTGAGTCAACACCCGGGTCATAGTCAAAGTCCCCGTCCCGGATCCGGTTGGCGTCAGTCATGATCCGGTTAAGGGGCTTTGTTATGCTGTTTGCAAAGAGGTACGCAATAATCGTTCCTGCGATGATCGCAATCAGGCATACCAGGAGTGTTACGTTTCTGACTTTTGTTATCGGGTCTGCAAAGTCTGATTCATAGCAACTGGCTCCGAGCACCCAGTCAAACGAAGGCGAGTATGCGATTGCCGCAAGCTTCAGTCTTGCTTTGCTCTCGCCCGGGTTCTGCCATGGGTAATACTGTACAAAAGTCTCGTCCCCTTTCAGCACCTTCCCTTTGTTGCAGATCTCCTGAACGAAGTAGGCTCCGGATGCGTCCTTTGCATTCCAGATGCTGTCCCCGTCCTGCTTCCTGCCGCTTGACAGGACATAGTTGCCCTCTGTGTCAAGGACATATACGTAACCCGTTTTTCCGATCACAACCTCTGCAAGGCTGTTCATCATGTCGTCCTGAAACTCTGCCTGTTTGACGCCGACATAGAGGATGCCGATCGTTGTCCCGTCCGAGTTTTTGATCGGCTCATACGCTGTCTGGTAGTCTGCGTTAACAACCCATGCTGTGCCAAAGTAGGTCTTTCCACCCTTCACGACCGCATCGTACACAGTGCCTGAGATCGTTGTTCCAACAGCCCGATTCCCGTCGGTCTTAAGGACGTTTGTGGATATCCGGAGGTTGTCCTGAAAGATCGTTGCTGTGCCACCAACAATCGACTGCACCAGATCAACGATTTCGTAGTTGTAATTGAGCACGTAGCCTCCGACAACCGTCCCCGCGGTCGTGCCATCGACCACGATAGGATAGACGCTGGTCAGCACCATGCCATCATTGCCTGTACCAACCTGTCCTGAAAGCCCCTCTTTTGCGATGTACTGGCTGCCTATGATCTCTGTTGCTGCAAAACCACTGCCAGCCCCTTTACGCACCAGATTGGGCACGAACGTATCACCGGTCGTTGTGCTGCTCGCCCGTGCGATCACTTTTCCTCTTGTGTCAGTTACTGTAAGGATGTCAAACCCTTCTTTCTGCGCAATTCCGGCAAGCACGTTATGCAGGTTCCCCGGATCGCTGAATGAGCTTATCACGTCCGGATGCGATGCAACTCTCTTTGTTCTCCGGTCCGCATATCCAACATACTCAGTGTAGTGTGACCGGGCTACCTGAAGATCGCTCCTGAGCTTCTGCTGGATCATGTCGTAATTGCTCTCGACCTGCGCTTTTACGAGCAGCACCTCCTGCTGCAAAAGAACACTGGATTGCTCGTTAATCCCGCTCTTTGTGGCATTGTAACTTACAACTCCAAGCACTAAAACAGGAATCGTGACGAGTATGAGGCATATAGCCATCAGTTTCGTCTTTATCTTGATGTCTTTCAGTTCTTTCATGTTTAACCCCATATAGATTAATATGGTAGAATAGTTATGGCGTCTACCTCACCCCACTATTACCATTCTATGGCAGCCGTGGCATATAAACGTTCGCGCGGCGGAGGCTGTCACATTATGTGGTGTTTGGGATCCTGATAGCCAATGCGAAAAACCACGAGATTACACAAGATTTCACGAGATTAACACAGAAATCTTGTGAAAATCTGTGTAATCTCGTGGTTCTGTATATGTTTAGCTGCAATCTTATAGTTAGCTAAACACGTACAATCAGAGAAACGCGAAGACGCGATTGGGCGCAAAGATTGGAAACCACAGAATCCATCAGAATCAGACTTTTTTTGTAAATATGGCTGGTGTGCAGAGTGGCTGGACGTTATAGTGTGTATGCCATGAAAAGGCAGAAAGACTATAGATGCCACCCGACAAATCATGTCGCTATGTCTTGCTTCGAAATCACGCATAAGGACTCAGCCGGCAGAATCGGCAGACTCTACACCAGCCACGGGAGAATCGAGACTCCGACCGTCATGCCCGTGATCAATCCGAATATATCGATGGTGGATGCGCCCGAACTTGCGAAATTCGGAGCAGAGATTGTCATCACCAACGCATACATCATATACCGTAACCCGAGATTAAGAGAGTATGCAATCAAGAATGGTGTGCATTCCCTGATTAATTTTGATGGTGCGGTCATGACAGATTCCGGATCGTACCAGCTCTCGGTGTACCATGACATCGAGATCACATCTGATGAAATCGTCAGGTTTCAGCAGGAAATCGGCTCGGACATCGGTGTGCCGCTTGATATCCCGACGCCGCCAGACGTATCTCATGAACAGGCAGAATCCGAGATGCGAACGACGATTGAACGGTGTGAGGATGCGCGTGGACTGACGCAGAGTTCTATGCTTCTTGCTGGACCCGTGCAGGGCGCAACTTACTCTGATTTGCGGCACGAATGTGCACGCACGCTCTCCGGGGTCGGGTTTGACGTCTACCCGGTGGGTGCGGTTGTGCCGCTGCTCGCAAACTACCGGTTCGCGG
>JAYEGG010000129.1:0-1698 GCA_034658995.1 Methanobacteriota archaeon
GGATACTCCGGCGCGTCTTTTACAAAAATAACCAGATTTTTGATCTGGGTTGTTGTTATCGCATGTAACTCGTGCTCCATTGTGCAGGCATCCGTGTCTGCAATCTTTTCAGGGACGTTTATAATCTCTAAGAACGATTTTATGATGTCGTGTCGTTCTTTTACGATTACTGCAATCGCTCTCCCTTCTTTCGTCAGTGTCACACCATCATATTTTCTGTATTCGACCATGTCTTTCTTATCGAGTCTGTTTACCATCTCGACAACGCTCGGCGGTCTCACGCCCAGGGTGATTGCTATATCCTTTATCCGAACATGCCCCTTCTCCTCGGTGATGTTGAGGATCGCTTCCAAGTAATCCTCTGCTTTTCTGGACAGCATGATTAGTATTAGGGCAACCTATAAGTTCAATCTTTCTACCATGCCCATGCCTTTTCGGGTCAGCGTATACATTGCCATTTCCGGACCTGTGTTCGTGCCGCGGCACTGCTCACACAAACGGGAGGTTGCGCAGGAGCACCCCACCCCCACCCCCTCCGGATATCCCTCATCCACCAAAAAATCAATCATCGCCAGGAGGGTGGACCTGTTCATGTCCGGATCTCTGGCGATTGTATCTATGGTGTTTCCGTTCTCGATTCTTGACAGAACCTCTTCCATTCTGCTCACGAGGAATTCCCACCCCGGGTTTCCCCGGATGCCCTCTTGCTGATGTAGTAGAGCACCACGAGCGAGAATGGTAACAGGAAGACCGCGGGCGCATAAGGCGGTGCATACGCCTCAATAAAGCCCGGAAGCGTGTTAAACCATGGTCCGGTCTCTTCTTCCCAGCTTGGTATCGATTCCGAGATCCTTGCAAAGATGTCGCACCCTGCTATGATCCAGATCAGTATGCTTCCCATGGCAACCTTTGCAAACTGGTGGATGTCACCCATGTTCCGGACGCCTGAGATGTACAGCAGCCCCGCAAAAAGCATAATGATCCCGCCCCATCCGCCTCTGAAGAGGTCGTTTGGTACCTCAAGGATCCCGTAAGCAAACTCGCTCCCGCTTGCTGTTACGAGCAGGTCTGCAAGCCCGGCTGCCACTGTTACGATGCCAAGTATGGCGAAGTAGATGACAGCAACCGACGATGATGGCGATGATGACGATGTCTGCGATGTTGATTGTCCAGCCATAATCACACCCCCAGGAGTTTTCCTATCAGATGTATCAGTCCACCATAAGCAAAGACCGTCACTGCAAGAACTGCCAGTGCTCCAATCAGCTCTTTCCATCCTTCTTTTAGCATCATCGCAAACGTTGCAACGCACGGGAAGTAGATCGTGACGAGTACAACAGATGTGATCATCTGATAATCAGTTATACCGGGGATTACAGAGAGTTGCGCAACCGCAAGGTCTTTTCTCAGGAACGCAGCAACAAGCGGACCTGCGGTCTCTGCCGGTACACCGAACCAGCCGACAAAGATCGGCGCAAGGAGCTCGCCAAGAAACCGGATGACACCGAACTGGTAGAGAACGCCCACGATGGCGCAGCCGAGCATGACAAAGGGGAGTGCGACCATGAAGAAGCCCTTGACCCTGCCACCCACCTTCTTACCGATATTACTCAGCATCGGTCGCCGGTACGGCGGCACATCAATCAAAAACTCAGGCGCCCTTCCGGGAATTACCTTGTTCAAGATATAACCGAAGAT
>JAYEGG010000129.1:1798-3933 GCA_034658995.1 Methanobacteriota archaeon
CCGTCCGTGAAAAATCCTGCAAACGATCCGAATACACTCCAGAAACAATACATGACAGCAATTGCGATCGGGATGCCGGTCAGTGGCTTGATCGTGAGTTCTCCGATCGCATCCTTGAGCGTATGCCTGTACGCTCCAAACGACACGGTCTCTCTTGATATCCTGTCGATTAAGTCCCATCGCTCTTCGTGACTCAGTTTCATGCCTCACCTCCCGCAGTTCCCGCGGCTGCATCTGCGGTGCTTGCAGTATTTGCAGCTATATCAGCCACATCGACCGGTTTTGCCTCCTTGATCCTTGACACAAGTTCTTTGATCCCCTCGCCCGCTATTGCAACGGTCGAAACCACAGGAATGCCAAGAATCCGCTCTAACCTGTCAGCATCGATCACGATGTTCTTGTCCTTGGCAACATCCTGCATGTTAAGAGCGATCACCAGAGGGTAGCCCTCCTCGATGATCTCCATCGCGAGATATAGCCCGCGTTCGATCTTGGATGCATCGATTACCGAGATCACTTTCGCATCCTTGCTCTCGTGCAGCATCGCAACAGCGACCTCCTCTGCCCTGTCCTTCGGGTCAAGAGAGAACGTCCCTGGCACATCCACGAGCTCGACGTACCTGCCCTCGATCTTCATCCATCCTTTCGTGTAATCGACCGTTGTTCCGGGATAATTCGACTCGGTAACGTTTGCTCCCGTCAGGCGGTTGAAAAAGACGCTTTTGCCAACGTTGGGATGTCCCATCAGAAGAATCTTCATCACACCACATCCACAGTGATCTTTTCTGCCATATCAAGTCCCAGTGATGTCTCTGCCTCATCGACAACAACATCCACAGGACCTTTGATCGGCTGTTTCGTAACCATCCTGAGCTTCTTGCCAACTCTGATGCCCATGCCGGCAACCCGCGTCCGAAGATCTTTCGCAATCTCGGTTATGGTGCCCTGTTCACCATAATCCATCTCAGATAATTTCTTTTTCATTCTATCACACCTCGGCAACCTGGATCTTCCGCGCCACCCCGCGACCGATCGATACAATGTTCCTATCGACTTCGATCGTGACCGGACCGGTGTTAGAGATCACACGCACGAGGTTGCCCTCTGATAACCCTCTCAAAAGCAGTTTTTGTCTGATGCCGTGACCACCGCTGATTCCTATGATTCGTGCGGGCTTACCCGGCGCCATCTGAGTCAGATTCATGTCGTTTGAGATTATGTGCATCGTTTCACCATTTAGGTTATCCTACCAAAGTATGATCAAAAAAGTGCTGTTAGGTATACAAATACCATGCCCTAATTAAATTAGGTTTTTTCGGAAAACCTAACAAACCATGGCGCATGTAATAGACCGCCGCAAGAGCACCAATCCCGAGAGAGCTCACAAGTAACAACATGCCGGGAGCGTCACACCACCCTGAATAAGAGGTCCCCCGCATCTTATAGCAAGATCACTTAACGAACAGAACGGGGAATCGACACTCAGGTTTAAGTATCGTGACAACCGAGCCACCAATCATATAAAAGTCATGCGATCCATAAGGCAGTCTTACAATATCATCGTTGGCGTGGCAACTGATGAAATCAACCCTGAGTACAACGGAAAGGTGAGCGGCATAAAATCGCTATGTGCATGCCCCGTACTTAAGTTCGGGGTTCAGTGACTTCGGAGTCTATCACGATGGCAATGATATAGGGGTCGGGTGTGAATCGGGTGATCGAAGGGGTTTTGTGGGGTAAATCGAGACGCGAAAGCATCGCGCATGGTAAACCGATACATTTATATAGAATGGGGTGTTGGTATTTGTTGTTACGTACTAAAACATGCATAATTTGTACAGATGTATGAGATGAACACGTTGAGACGAAAAAGCAGTACTATAAGCGGTGATTATCATCATCGTTTGAGAGTTTTTGTACAAATATGCGGTAGTGATCTACAGGACACATAGAAATGTATAATACGGATGAAACAGAGATGTAGGAACGGGTGAAGTATATGGGAATGATACGTGCAGTGATTTTTATCATATCCATCATGGCAATCTCGATGGTGATATCCATTTTTTCATCAATCGATGTGTATTCAGCAGTATACATTGGTGCTATAGGCATCGTTATATTTGGTCTTGTTG
>JAYEGG010000130.1:0-3927 GCA_034658995.1 Methanobacteriota archaeon
AATAATACACAGATTTCCACGGGCATGGCTGCTGTCTTCTTTGCGTCAATCTCGTGGTTTCCCCGGGCTTCATTCACGCGTCACCCCCCCCCAGTAATCTTTAGCGCATACCGCAAGCCCTCCTGCAGCGTCCGCCTTGTCACGAGTTCTGAAGTATCCATGCCAAGATCAACGAGCGTATGCGCAGACTCAGGTCGCACTCCTGTGATGATGCATGTTGCGCCGAGCAGTCGCGCGGCTCTGACGATCTTGATCAGTTGACCTGTCACGTACGTGTCGATCTCATGAACGCCTGTCACGTCCAGTATCACGACGTCTGACTGTGTCTGTGTGATGTCGGTCAGAAGCGTCTGCATGATCGTCGCGATCCGGTGTTCATCGATCATTCCGATGAGCGGCAGCGCAAGGATCCCGTCCCAGACCGCAACAACCGGTGCAGAGAGCGACTCCTGCGAGATTCGCAGCTTATCCACAAGTTCCTTTAAGTATTCCTCTGATTCTACAAGTTTTTTCGTCCGCTCCTCGACCTGCGACTCAAGGCTTATATTGTACTCCTCCATTTCCACCCTTGATCTCCGGATCTCATCAGTCATCTCATCAAAGGATCTTGAGAGATCCCCAATCTCATCTTCCACATTGGTCCCGACTCTGTGATCCAGGTTCCCGCCCTTCACATCTTCAACGCCCATGGAGAGATCTAAAAGTGGTTTTGTTATCTGTCCAGTGAGCATCATGGAAACTACGACGCCTGCAATCAGGAGAATCGCAACGAGTATCATTGATGTGCGCGTTAGCCTGGCAACCGGTGCGAGCGCTTCCTCTTCGCCTATCTCTGCAACCAGCACCCAGCCCACCTCATCAATATGTTTGTGAACCTGTAGAACCCTTGTGCCCTGATAATTCACTGTCATGACCGCGGTATCACTATAATCATCCTTCGTGTGTGAGATCTCACTGGCTTCCATCTCCAAAACGACATCCCCTACAAACCTCGATGGCGTTATCATGTAGCCGCCACCGTTTACGAGGTATATCTCCCCGGTTTCACCAAGACCGGTTCTCTCTGTTGTAATTCCAAACAATTCCTTTTCAACGTCAAAATTTAGCACAATAACTCCTGAAAATTCACCGTTCACCAGAATCGGTGCTGATGTGCTGATAATAGTGTTTCCAGTTAATCTGGAGGTGTGGATGTCTCCTACGTATACTCCAGTCTTCCCTTTCAGGAATATGTCACTGGTGCTCCGATCAAGCCCGACATCAGTCAGACTGGACGCAATCACTGTGCCGTTTGTATCCAGCACTCTGATCCTTGAAATCTCGTTATGAGCCCCTATCGTATTTTGTATCCTTAGATTAACCTGCTCCATCCTCCATACATAATCCTTGCTCCCATCTACCACGCCCCTGAAAGCATTTCCTACCGCCATCATGCCAGTAAGCTCTTTATACTCATTCAGAACCGTTTCGACGTGATCCGCTCTCGACTGTGCAGTCGACTCCAGATGGAGGTAAACCCCATCTTTAAGCATATCCTCCGTGATGCTCTGGCTGACTATGATTGTGGCAACGCCTGTTACCATAATGAGTGCGATTGTGATCGCAAATATCTTCATCTGTATCTTCATCCGCCCAAGCCCCCGACCAACTCCGAATCCGGAACACTGCAAATCAGCATTTACTACCCTTCAATCGCCCCATCGCATACTTGAGTCCTTCCTGCATATCCACCATTGTGGTAAGCTCGTCGAGATCGACGCCCAGATGAACCATCGTCTGCGCAATATCCGGACCGATGCCCGTGATCACGCATTCTGCGCCAAGCAGCCTTGATGCACTCACGATCTTCAATAGATGGCTCGTCACATTGGTGTCGACCGAATGCACCCCGGTTATGTCGAGTATGATGATCTCTGACTGGGTCGCAACGATTCGCTCAAGCATGACCTCTGTTATGGTCTGCGCCCTCTTGCTGTCGATTGACCCGATCAGGGGGAGCGCAAGTACCTGTTCCCATATCTGGACAACCGGTGTTGAGAGCTCCTCGTGCGCTGCCCTGAGTTGACCGGCAAGCGCGGTGAGTTCCTGTTCTCGCGACACAGCTTCTGTCACGTCTTTTATCGTCAGGAGTGCCCCGAGATACACCCCCTCCAAATGCACGCCGGTGGCTGAAAAATCCAGATTGCGGTCGCCGACCTCAAGCGACATCTTGACCACATCGTCAGAACCTGACCCAAACTGGTCAAGAACATCGTCCAGGGTCTGGCTCAGTGACTCGGGATGGCACGCAAAAACATCCTTCCCAACGAGATCTTTCGGTAGGTTGAGCATGGTCTCTGCACGGTCGTTTACAAACTCGATTGTGCGATCTGCGCCTACAAAGATTGTGCCCTCGGCGATACATGCAAGTATCGCATCCAGTTTCTCCTTATCCAATATTATCACCCATTCTGTGCTTTGGTAATGTAAAATAAAACGTACTCCCTTCCCCGACCTCACTTTCCGCCCATATCTTACCACCATGCAACTCTACGTACCCTTTCGCAAGCGTAAGCCCGATCCCGATCCGGTCACAGTGTCGGGTAAGCGTTGCATCCACCATATAGAAGCGATCAAAGATTTTTGGCAGATTCTTCTTTGAAATTCCAACACCACCATCGACAATCGTTACAAGAACGTCATTTCCGCGATCGTTCATGGAGATCCGGACATTTCCGTTGATTCCCATGTAATATACCGCATTAAACACGATATTGTCCATAACGCGCATGACCTTCTGTTGATCGCAGTCGATCGCCAACGACCTCGGTATGTCCACGTCAATCGCATGGTTCTTTTCGGCTATCAATGCCTGATGCCGCGCAAGAACCTCGCTTACGACATCGTACAACTGCACAGTGGCATAGTTGAGCGTTAATATGCCCGCATCTATGTCTGCGAGGTCGAGCATGTCGTCGATCAACAACTTGAGTTTATTTGCATTGTCTTTTATATTATAGTTATAACGCTTCTGCTTATCCGTGAAGTTTTCAGACCGAGCCTCGAGCAGATTATTGAACCCGATGACCGCTGCAAGCGGTGTGCGCATCTCATGTGCGACCACGTTGATGAAATCCACCTTCATCCGCTCCAGTTCTTTATACTCGGTCACCTCGTTTGAAATCTCTATGACCCGACGGCTGCCATCGGGTAGGTGGAGTGGTGCAGCCGTTATCTCAAATATCCGCCCGTCCTTATCGGTAGCGGTGTATCTGAACTGGTCCGCGCCTTTATGGATGATCTCCTTGACGCCACAGATTTCGCATGGCTCACATCGTCCGGAAAACACTTCATAGCACTTCTTGCCGACGCCGTTACCGAATAGCCGGATCAGGAACTCGTTCATGTACACGACCTCATAGTTCTCGTTTTCGATTGCCACGCCAGCAGGCATATTCAGAAGCAGCAGCTCAAGCTCTTCCTTACTATAATCTCCCGAATCTACTGAGTCACCGACTTTTGCAGGAGTCCCCATAGTCCACCATACTATCATTATAAAGAAAAGTACATAAACGTTGAGGTTGATTCGGGGAGAGTTTACGCCCCCGTATCGATCCAGGGGCGCTTGTACGGAACATCACTCCGGTCTTTCACGGAAAAATTAAGGTTCGCGGGTTCAGGTTTTGGCTCTCGATGCTTCCAGCACAGTCAGCCTCTTATCAATCGCCTTTATCTCGCCTTCCATTCCCCCGACAACTAATGACAACATCCGGTTTCTGCAACACCTTTGCCCACCTTTATGCGGATCCCTGCAACGGTTGCGACCCCAACAAAGATTGGGTATCATATCGACCCACACCGGGAAGGAAATCCGCGTTTATCTGCGGTTCATTATATTTGGGTCTCTGGTATCTTGAGTTACAGTGACCAAAACATCGGAGATTTTTT
>JAYEGG010000131.1:0-3923 GCA_034658995.1 Methanobacteriota archaeon
ACCAAAAACATCGTGGAATTGTGCAGCACGATTACAAGGTGTTAACCACGAATGGATTGATGAGTGAATCCCTAAAAGTTTCGTCCCTCTTCTATTATACTCAAAGAGACTTTTTAATTTCTTCCGGATAAGTGGATCATGGCAAAAAAAGATTAACCGCAGAGGACGCTGAGGATCGCAGAGGGGTGTTGTTTCTCTCTCCCGTCCCTCTGCGGTTTTCGAATCGTCCCAGAAAATAATAAAAAGTGTCATACTCGACACCGGCATAAACTGCGATTTCCGTTCTTTGCGTCTCTCGCGTTCTCGATTTAACGCGAGAGACGCAAGGGCGCAGAGACGCGAAGGGAATCATCTCTGTCGTCACGTCCTTCATGTTGTTGTCATCCAACCGATCATCAAAAAAGCTCAATTTGTGGCGGTGCGAAGTATAAGTTCTTCGACAACAAAGTAAGCAGTATCATGGATCGGATTTCACACAATCTTTATGAATCTCGTGTCCTCTCTACTATCCGCGACACACTTCTGCCCAAACTGATCTCCGGCGAACTCTGTGTACCTGATATGGGGAAGTTTATTGAGGCGGTGCTGTGAACGAAAACGCAAAGACGCCAGGACGCGATGACGCAAAGAATAATAACCCTCTTTGCGACTCTGCGCCTTTGCGCCATTGCGTTAACTACCATCGCGTTAACTCAGAAAACGAGATCAGCCGAGAAATTGTCAGTTGCGCTATTGAGGTACATCGAACCTTTGGCGGTCCAGGACTGCTGGAAAGCGTTTATGAGGAGGCTTTAGCATGGGAGCTTGCACAACAAGGCATGAAAGTAGAGCGTCAAGTATCGCTGCCAATTTCTTACAAGGAACACATACTCAATTCCCGGCTTCGTATCGATTTGATTGTCGACGGGAAAGTTATTATCGAGTGCAAAGCCACGACTAAATACAATGAAATTTTCGAAGTCCAGGTGTTGACCTATTTACGATTGACCGACTTAAAACTGGGCATTGTGATCAATTTCGGGGAACGATTGGTCAAGGATGGAATACACCGGGTGGTAAATGGATTATGAATGAAATATATTGGGACCGACCACTCTTGACTGGTTCCATGGTATGGGATGCTAAACCGTCTTCGGTCCTGACATCAGCTTGGAGGGTCCAATCTGCAAACGTCACAACTAAGGGGACCCACAAAAGTTTCGTTCCGCTTCTTCATAACTCGCACCTGAATGATGCTTCTTATTGCCACGATAGCGGTGAATCAAGAGGTCATAATTTTTGTGGAGTTACTCGGTAACCAAATGGCGCGATCTGACCAATACATGCTGATCGATGATCTGGTGCTTCACCATATCATCACGTATGCCTGCATTCATGAGAGCGACGTGGTTCTGGAGATCGGCGCAGGAACCGGCATTCTCACAGAAAAACTCGCCGAGCACGCCGGCATGGTAATCGCGATCGAATCTGACGCGCCCATGGCAAGATCGCTCACCCGGCGGTTCAAAGACACAGGCGCAGGGGTGGTGGAAGTGGTGCACGGTGACGCGCTGAAGGCAGAGTTTTCACAGTTCCCATGGTTCAATAAAGTCGTTTCAAACCTGCCTTATTCGATTTCTTCGAAGATCACGTTTAAATTGCTGGAACATCCGTTCGAAGAGGCGATTCTGATGTATCAGTACGAATTTGCGAGACGACTGGCTGCGTCACACGGGTCCAAGGATTATGGAAAGCTCTCGATCGGTGTTCAGTATCTTGCTGATGTGGAGCTGCTTGAAATCGTGCCGCCCACAGCGTTCTCCCCGCAACCTGGTGTGAGGTCCGCAATCGTGCGCCTGACTCCGCGTGCGCCTGAATATGAAGTGGCTGACCGCAACTTCTTCTCAAGATTTTTAACGGCAGTCTTCTCGCAGCGCAGAAAGAAACTGAAGAACTCGATTGCAGCGTTTACCAGCATCAGGGGTGTGGGGCTGCCTGATGATCTGCTGAACATGCGACCTGAAGAACTTCCCGCTGCCAGACTGGCTGAAATATCAGACGTTTTGTACCATCACAGAAGGGATTAAACTTATTGCCGTAAACGCAAGAGATATGACTGAATGACTGCAATGCACCTGAACATCAAGCATGAATACAAAAGGCAGACGATTCATGTCTTAATCGGGATGATCGTACTGATATTCCCGTTTGTTCCCCTACAGTATCTCGTGCTGCTGTTGCTCGGGCTGTTTGTCTCTGTTCTGATGCTGCCAGTGTCAAGCAAGCTATTTAGAATCATCACGTCATCAGATAAGGCCGCCCGGAGAAGCCCCACCGGTGCGATCTGCCTCAGTGGAAGCATGTTGATCCTGGTTTTGATCGCATGGGTCCTCACATTCACTGATTATGAGTTTCCGATCTTCCTGATAGGGGGTGCGATCGCAATCACCACCTTTGGCGACGGCATGGCAACCAGCCTCCGCGTGACCGAGCAGGCAAGATACGATATACTCAACAACATCGAGTACCCCCGGCGGCAGTATCAGGGAGAGCAGACCAAACCAGAGTCTGTCAAAGCTAGCCTGACAATTCTTTCGGTCGGGGCTATCTTTTCGTTTCTGATCGGGGCATGGATCGTGCACTGGACCGGATACGAAGTGTCATTCCAGTTGCTATTCTTTATCTCGGTCATCGGGGGCACATCCGGCGCGCTTTTCGAATGCATCTCGACACGGATCCATGACAACATCACAGTCCCAATCGGCTCTGCCATGGTGATGTGGCTGCTCCTTGTCATCGGATACTCGGTCTCGCCCATGTATTTGATGTTTGCGCTCGCCTTTGCGCTGCTGCTCGGGTACCTGGCTTACGTTGCAAAAATTGCAGACATTTCAGGGCTGCTCAGCGCAACACTGGTCGGCGTCCTGATCATCGCATTCACTAATGTCTGGTGGTTTCTGCTTCTCCTGACCTTTTATATGCTTGGAGGCGGGTTCACAAAGTATAAATATGAATATAAGAAGTCACTCGGGATTGCGCAGGGAAAAGGGGGTGCAAGAGGCTATCGAAATGTTTTTAGTAACAGCATCTTCGCAATCGCCGCAAGCATCTGCTACACCATATTTTACGACCCGCAGGCGGTGTCGTATCTGTTCCTGTATATCTATCTTGGCGCAGTGGCAACCGCAACCGGCGACACGCTTGCAAGCGAGGTCGGCACAACATACAGAGGCAGCCCCCGCATGATCACCACGCTCAAGAAAGTCGAGCCAGGCACCGACGGGGGCGTGTCTACGCTCGGCGAGACCGCATCCCTGTTAGGCTCACTGGCGATCGCCATCTTCGCGGTTCTCTTTGGCGTGATTGCGGTTGACCCAAACCGTCTGTGCCTGATCGGCATGGCGATCGTTGTCGTCAGCGGGTTTGTGGGCACCAACATCGACAGCCTGCTCGGCGCAACCCTGCAACAGCGAGGCATCCTCTCCAACAACGGCGTGAATGTGGTATCAACGCTCATGGGAGGTCTCGTGGCTGGTGCGATGTGGATGGTTGTGGTGTGAGTGGGCACAATCGGGAATTACGGTGAAACACATCCGGAGACTTTTGTTCTTTGCGCCATCGCGACGTTGCGACTTTCTCGTTAAATCCGGGGAACGAGAAAGACGCGAGGGCGCAGAGGTTGGAAAACCACAAAATCCATCAGAATCAGCAATTTTTGGAGATTTGAGCGTCGAAAAGCAGCAGTGCATCGCGACTATACCCAAGGTACACACAACATAAACTACGCTTTTTATCTGGTTGATTTGACCCCGAATGCGCAGCAACCGTCGCTCATGTCCGCTTCACATACCGCCTGACCAGATGCAACATGTCGCCGCTCTCAGGAATCGCTGCCTCGATCTGTTCGGTCATGCTCATGATAACCGGCGCATCCAGCACATCCC
>JAYEGG010000132.1:0-3896 GCA_034658995.1 Methanobacteriota archaeon
TCGATCGCGATAGTGCTGTGTTACCATACATTCGGGCAGCAGGCGATACTTTTGCTGCTCACGGTGTACCTGATCGCGATACTCGAGATCGAGTACTTCAGAATCGAGTGGGGAAAGAAATTACCCATTGTCCACAATCTTTTCAGGGAAAAGGAAGCTGACCAACTTGGTGGTCACGTGTTCTTCACGATGGGGTGTATCATCGCAATCTCAATATTTCCGGAAAAAATTGCGTCGGCTGCGATACTTATGACGACTTTCGGGGACGCGTCGGCTGCAATTTTCGGAAAAGCATTTGGAAAAACATGGATACCAGGATTAACGGACAGGGCGGTTGAGGGCTGTGCGGCGGAGTTCATAGTGGACATTGTCATCGGAGCGATCTTTCTGTCCAACTGGCTTCTGATTCTTGTTATGGCGGGTACTGCAACCGTTGTCGAGACACTAGCTAACAAGATGGATGATAACCTCTTAATCCCCCTCTTTTCAGGATTTAACGGTTATCTCATCTTTCTAATACAGCCATACCTCAATTGAAGCGGTGGGCGGAGCAGGACCTTCTTTCCGGGTTTCCATCACCCATCCAATCACACAAACATCCCGTGTGGCTCGCGCTCGTCCTCAACCATCAGCTTGTCCAGCGCATATCTGAAATCGTCCATCGAGACGATGTGGCGCCGCTCGCGGACCGCATTCATGCCGGCTTCGGTTGCGATAATCTTGAGATCGGCGCCGGTTATCCGAAGGGATATGCCCGTTTTTGGCAATTTGTAAGTTCTCATGCGGATTTTAGCTACCGGGTGTCATTCGTTTCTCGGCGAGCCATTTTACAATCTGGTTCATGACGGCAGCATCAGTGCTGTCATCGATTATCTTGGGTAAAACGAACTCCATTACCGCATCAACATCATCCATCGAGGGGAGCTCCTGTGTGCGTTCGGCAGCCATCACACGACTCAGAAAGACTTCTTTGGATGCGATGTCGGCTTGAGCGCGTGTTACCTCTCTGAATTCATCCAAAATATCTCTGGCACGCAGATACAATTCTTCATATCCATCGATAAAAACGTTGTATAGGGCATTATCCAACCTCTTCAAGAATTCTGTGTGGTTATCGAGCTTATAGTGAATGAATTCATAATGCCGCACATCAGACGGCGCCTCGTGCACGGCATCTCTTGTGATCAGGATGACTTTCCTCTCATGAGCGTGAGCTATTCCGAGTTCATAGAATACGTTTGGGTTACGCCCCGAACAATCGGCAATTATTACATCAGCGTTCTGAATAAAATCGTTGATTTTGTCGAGAATAGGTTTTGTCAAAACTTGAGCGTCAGCACGTTCGCACTGAATACCGTGATGCTGCTCGATATACTGCTTCAAATATAGGTAGAAGTAATGTAATTCTGGAATAAATGGCATAATGACAAAACATACACGCTTTGCCCGATTCATCCCGATAACTCCCCTTGCATTCGCTTGTTATGGTGACGGACTGCCCACGTCTGGATATTGCGACGTAATTCATCAGGTGCTGATGGGTCGTAAACAAAGAAGAGGTAACCCGCTATGTCGGATGGAACATGATTAACCCCCGGTTGAACAATAGGCAGGACTGGTTTTCTCAAAGCATGTGCGAAGCCCACTTCATACATCACGTTCGGGTTGCTTACGGTTAGGTCCACAATGATGATGTCAGCACGTGCGATCGCTTGTTGTACAGGCTCAACTATGGACGTTCCGGGAACGATGGTTTCTTCCAGCAAGATGGGGTCAAGCCCAACCTCTTGCAAAGCATCGGTAATGATCTGTCTGAGAGTATGGGATTGCTCTGCAGGGGTTATCAATAGATACCGAAAGCCATTTGTTTCACTCATCTTTAGTTCCTCATCTTGTTGTTAGATGTGGCTGTTTCAATGATATATAACGACACTTGCCCGGAGCACGGTCAGGTACTCTGATTCACACAAACATCCCGTGCGGCTCGCGCTCGTCCTCAACCATCAGCTTATCCAGCGCGTGTGTGAAATCGTCCATCGAGACGATGTGGCGCCGCTCGCGGACCGCATTCATGCCGGCTTCGGTTGCAAGGATCTTGAGGTCCGCGCCGGTCGCACCATCGGTCTCCGCGGTAAGAACGGTGAGATCAACATCATCCGCAAGCGACATTGCTTTTGTGTGGATCAGAAGAATCTGCATCCTTCCGTCCTCGTCTGGCGGCGGGATCTCGATTAACCGGTCGAACCTGCCTGGTCTAAGCAGCGCAGGGTCAAGAAGATCGATGCGGTTGGTGGCTGCCATCACCCGCACGTTGCCCCGGTCCCCAAAGCCGTCGAGTTCGGTCAAGATCTGGGTCATGGTGCGGTTCACCTCGCCAGACCCAACAGTCCCATCGTGCGTGCGCCTGGCGCCAACAGCGTCGATCTCATCGACAAAGAGGATCGTCGGGGCTTTTTCCCGTGCGAGCTGGAATAGATCTCTCACAAGGCTTGCGCCCTCGCCTATGTACTTATGCACCAGTTCCGAACCTGACATCTTGATGAATGTGGCGCTGGCATGATGAGCTACCGCTTTTGCAAGCAGCGTCTTTCCCGTGCCAGGCTCGCCATATAGAAGTACGCCGCGCGGAGGCTCGACACCGACTGATTTGAAGAGTTCGGGCGATGTTAGTGGCAGTTCCACAGTCTCCCGCACATCCTGGACCTGCTCTACAAGCCCGCCAATCATCTCATAGTTTATGCCAGGATCCTCACACATCTCCATCACCAGCGCACGCTCATCCAGCGACATCGGAAGCGTGCGTATGATCTTCAGGTCGCTGTTCACCGCAACACGCGCGCCCACCTCCGGAGCATGTTCGCCGCGTTCGACGAGCCATTCCTGGTTGTTGCCATGCTGCCTGATCAACGCCTCATCTTCATTCACCTCAAGAACGCTTGCAAGAAAGAGCGGCGGTTTTGTAGAATCTTCAATGTGTTTCTTGAGCGCCACCAGCTGACTATGAAGCTCTTTGTTGAGTGTCATCGCTTCAAGCAGCCGCGCCTGAAACTCGCTGTTCTGCATCTGGAGCGTTGTGATCCGGCTGTTTAACGATGTTACCATGCCCACCAGATCAGTAGGATCATACTCAATCCGGTCAATTACGTCCTGTGATATTTCTATCGGCACTTCCACGTCTGTTGTCTCTACCATCATATTGAAATAGGGGCTTTTGAAGATAAAGGTTACAGATAAAGAAAGGAGTGTCATCAGCACAAAGACATACGTGATCAACATGCATTCAAGCGGAAAGGTATATCTGGTTGGTTCGGGTCCTGGCGATCCTGAACTGTTAACGATCAAGGCAGCACGCCTGATCAGGGAAGCGGACGTGATTGTGTATGATCAGCTTCCAGGACCCAAGATTCTTGCGTCGCTGCCAGACAGTGCCGAACGGATCGACGCTGGCAAATACGCAGGCGATCATACGCTTGCACAAGGCGAGATCAACCAGCTGCTGGTTGATCGTGCAACACAGGGCAAAACAGTGGTACGGCTGAAGGGCGGAGACCCATACCTCTTCGGAAGAGGCGGGGAGGAAGCAGTGGAACTGCATGAGGCTGGCGTCCAGTTTGAGGTTGTGCCCGGCATCACGTCCGCAATCGCAGCTCCAGCATCAGCAGGCATCCCGATCACGCACAGAGACCATGCATCGGTAGTAACCATCATCACAGGACACGAACAGGACAAGGGCGCGCCAATGGTTGACTGGGAATGGCTTGCACAGTCAAAAGGCACGATCGTGGTCCTGATGGGCGTAAGCACACTTGACAAATACGTCCCCAAACTAATACGCCACGGCAGCAACCCAAACACACCTGTTGCAATCATCGAACGCGGGACAAGACCAGACCAAG
>JAYEGG010000133.1:0-3877 GCA_034658995.1 Methanobacteriota archaeon
TCTCTCCCGAGTATGACAAGCTCGATCTGCGTCACGTCCTGCATGTTGATCTTGCCATCATGCTTGGCGTCCGATAGCTCCGTCTGGTCGCGGTACTCGAGGATGATCAGCTCGGTGTACGTCACATCCTGCATGTTTATCGTGTCGTCTTCGTTCGCGTTCCCGAAGATTCCGAGCGTAAAGTCTGACGCCATGGCTGGCATCGTAGCAAGCGAGAGCACCATTAACATCGCAAGAATCGATGTGCCAATTCTTAATCCGGTTCTATTGAGATTCATTCGATATACCTCCTTAACTCATTTAAATTAAAGATGAAACCGGGGTTCCGCCCGGCTCGTCCTTTTAACTTTATCTCTCACACCTCGGGGTACACAAATACGCCCCATTCGTCAAGATTGTACTCTATTCGCATAAACTCTGTTAGAAACTCTTTGTGAATCTCATCCGGATCAAGGTCCTCGAATCGATCCGGATAGAGCCATTTTGCAGTTGTTACAATCCCGATGGGTAGCTGTGCTCCGATTGAGAAGTCGCCTGAGATTATGTGGACCCTGTCGTTCTGAGACGCCAGGACATTCTCAAAGCCAGGCAGGTTCAGTATCTCTTCGTGATACGCTCTCATCGCTGTGTCATCATCCACTTCGTACCCGCCTTTGTAGGATAAGCCGGTGATGACCTCTGGATTCTGCTCTATCACCCATTCGACCTCGACATCACCGTGATACCCGATCTGCTCTTCCGCGATGTTTATGCCACCTGCCACAGTGCAGAGGTCGGTGTATCCGGTCTCCGATGCATAAGCCCATCGAACAAGCGGGTCTCCGCCGGTCTTCTTCTCCCGTTCCATGAAGACGGTGACTTTATCCCCGTCCGCAATATCTGCGACCCTCTCCTTCACCGTATCAACGTAGCCCTTAGACCACGCAAGATAATCCTCTGCCACCTCTCCGCTGCCGAGTACGTAGCCAAGCATCGCCACTTCGCCAGGAAGACTGTCCACCCTTGAGAGATCCATACGAACAACAGGTATCGTGCCAGGTAGCTTATCCTCAAGCGTTGCCGGGTCCGGGAAGTTTGTGAAAGTTATGACCAGATCCGGGTCAAGCATCAATATCTGCTCCAGGTCAGGTGCCCGCACAGTTCCGATGGACGGAAGCGTGGCAAGCTCCGGAAAAAGCCTTCCGCGTGAGATCACCGTGCTATCAACGCCAACCACCGCATCATCCGCACCCAGCACGCAGACGGTTCCTGCATGGCGCATATGAAGGGGGACCACTCTCTCAACCGGCGTCCCCACTGTAATCGTTCGATCAGTCGAATCCAGAACCGTAAGCTCCAACTCCCTCCCGAGTATGATCAGTTCGATCTGCGTCACATCCTGCATGTTGATCTTGTCGTCGTACTTCGCATCTGCAAGCTCTGTTTCGTCCCTGTATTCGAGGATGATCAGTTCGGTGTACGTCACATCCTGCATGTTTATTGTGTCGTCTTCGTTCGCGTTTCCGAAGACGCCCAGCGTGTAGTCCGATGCTGCTGCTGGCAGTGTTAGCAGCAATAAACTCATGGTTATTCCGACCAATATTGTATTCATTCCCATTATATAGTACCTCCGCATGACAAACTTTTACGTGGTATGTTTACACGCAAAATACATGCTACATGGCGCGTGTATTATTGTGAGTAATCCATCCATTACTTAAAACTTTTGGTTAAGTCAGTAGAACCAGATAACAAAAAGCATATAACTGCCCCATACCACACCTGCCAAACGCTCTGGCACGCTCAAGCCCGACAATCCCTTCTGAAGAAGTATTCGAGCGGTATAGCGTTGCTTGAGCGTCTTTTGAAGCCGCGATGCCAGCCCCGCTATTCGGAAAAAAGAAAAAGAGGGGAGTGGAGTGTGAACAACCCCCACTCAAACAAGCGTACTCACCCTATTATTCACCACTTTATCTATCCCTGTTAACTCGTCTCCAGCGGTGGATATGCCTGAATCAAGTCTTCCGGGTACGGTACGCCCAGCATCGCATAGTGTTCCCTGTAAACACCCCCCGGATCCAGATCGAACCCCGGATGCATGAACTCAGCCCAATAAGTAAGCCCGGCAACACTGTCCAACCCGAAGAGAAGCTCGTAGTTGCAGGCATATACTCGCCCGTTCTCTACAGCCGAGATACGCGCCCATTCCTCGATATCCATGATTGCATTTACCAGTTCCTCAGGCTTTGTCGTGTCAACCCAACCCTGTCCGGTGCCAGACTCGAATGTGATTATCACATCAGGATTCTCTGAGATTACCCATTCGGAGTCTATCTTTGGATATGTTGCCGGCAGTTCTCCGGCGATATTGACGCCGCCAGCCATTGTGCAGAGTATATCACAAGCAGAAGCCGGTCCGTAGGTCTTGATCGCCCCAGGATAGCCTTTCATAGTCGTTATGAGTACCTTTGGTTTCTCTTCCGATTCAAGTACATCAACAAGGTCGTTTATAGCATCCTCGTGTTCCTTGCACCAATCATTGTATTCTGCTGCCTCGTTAGTCTTATCCAGAACATATCCCAGCAGTTCCAGTTCGTATCGCAATGTCGCTTGCTTGTAGAAATCAAGCCCGACCAGCGTGACACCCGGGAGCTTCTTCTCCATCTCTAACAGCCTGGGCTTGTAATAGCTGCCAGAGCCATAGTACATGACCAAATCCGGATTGAGCGAGAGAATCGCTTCATAGTCATATTCCGGGTAGCCAACACTCGGTGTGCCACTTAATTCCGGGAAATAGTAGTCCTTCTTCAAAACGACACTGGTTACACCCACCACTGCGTCTGTCGCTCCAAGGATCTTCAGTGCCGAGGCGCCATCGCTGTGAAGAACGACTATCCGTTCCACAGGCTTCTTAACAGTGACTGCCCGATCAGCAGAATCCAGAATCGTGATCTCCTTCTCATTCCCTATTATGACGAGCTCGATCTGCGTCACGTCCTGCATATTGATCTTGCCGTCGTGCTTGGCGTCTGATAGTTCTGTCTGATCCCTGTATTCAAGGATGATCAGTTCGGTGTAGGTCACATCCTGCATGTTTATCGTGTCGTCCTCGTTCGCGTTTCCGAAGACGCCAAGCGTGTGGTCTGATGCTGCGGCTGGCAGCGCAAGCAAGAGCAGTAAAGTCATTGCCATTCCAGCCAATATTGTACTTACTTTCATCGTATATTGCCTCCTTATGGTTTGTTTGTTGTTCTGTACGAGTATTTACGCAATACATGTTACACAGCACATGCGATTATAGCTATTCAGTTTAGTACTTAAAACTTCGGGTTAATATCGTATCATAAACCAGTAATTATATCACCACTCGTAACGCCCCCATCGTAGACGGCATACTGGAGTAATGTGAAAAATGGCTTGAAAGTGGAAGAACATCTCATAAAAGCAGTACCAGAGCAAGAATCATCAGGACCGTCAATCCGAGCTGCAACCCTGCACTCACCGATATCACCTTCACGCTCATCACCGGACCAAATATCCCGGAATAATACTGGCGTGCCGAGATAAATTCATACTCGCCAGCTGGTGAAAATCCAGCCTGAGGAAAGGCTAGCCACCACCTCAGAACTGAACCCCGCACCAGAGGCTGGTAACGGGCTGTTGTGAAGCTGGGGGGATGGGATACCATGCCACAACGAAGGGTGTTGGTTATAAGCCCCGAAATTCTGATGATTCTGGAAGCAGGCGTTTTGTCTGTGTGACGGAAACGCTGCATTCGCATCACCGTTAGTCTAAACCTCCGGTCCGATTTTTTCACAAAAAATCGAGTAAAAACTGCCCTTCGGGTGGGGATTTTTGATTCCTTCGCACAAAGGCGTAGCAGAAAGGCGCACAGTTT
>JAYEGG010000134.1:0-1614 GCA_034658995.1 Methanobacteriota archaeon
GGCGAGCCATTTGATGCGATAATGAAACGGCTTACCGCGGAACTTCCCGGGCAGTTTGAGAAGTCGGAGGGGACTATAAGAGGGGGTGCGGAAGAATCTTGTAGGGTTGGGATTAAGATTTGGAATACAATTGTATTAGATAGGGGTTGTTTTGAAATGAACAATAAAGAAAAACATCTTGAAGATACTGACATCATTCTTAATCTGGATGAGATCGATATACATGATCTTGATTCATTTTATAGCTCCGGATGTTCCGGAAGGGTCAGTTTTCACATCAAGTGCCATACCAGACATGGCTATTGCGAAGACCCAGAGTTCCTGGGTAAAATCAAAGTCTTAGAAGCAAACAAGTGTGATGAAGAAGGAGTTTATCTTTTAAAGATAAAATTTGAGAAAGAAGAGGATGATTAAGTTTAAGATGGATTATGACCGAGTAAAACTCCTGGTTCGGGAAGGTGAAGGGCTCACAACAGAGTTCAAGGAAAAATACACTTCCAAAATCGATGAGGATATTGTAGGCTTTTGCCAACTCCAAAGGTGGCGTCGTCTTGTTAGGGGTGGCTGATAACAACACGATTGTATGCGAACACCTGACCAATGAGCTAAAAGGCAGGATCAATAGTCTGGCAAGAAACTGCAAAACCGGTATTTCTGTAAATGTGGTGCAGATAGGGGATGTGGTGGCGGTTGAGGTTCCGCAGGGGGACGAAAAACCGTATTCATGCAGTTCGGGGTATTTCAGGCGGCTAAATGGAAACACCCAGAGGATGAACCACGAAGAGATCCGGGCGATGTTCAGTGAAAATGAGATCATTCCGTTCGAAGAAAAGGCAGTTATTGGGATTTCCTACTCTGATATTTCCAGCGAGAAAATATCAGTCTTTACAAAAGAGGCAAAGATCGATATTGGATCGATTCCGGTGAGTGATTTTCTAATAAGCTTGAATGTGGCGGATGAGACGAAAATAAATAATGCAGGCGTCCTTTTCTTTGCAGAGGATGTGCACAAACATATTTCCCAGGCACAGATAACACTCCTCGCGTTTAAGGGTACAAAGAAGCTGCACATCTTTGATCGACTTGATGTGCGTGATGACCTGCTGACACAGTTCAACGATGCGATCTTTTTCCTCAAAAAGCATCTTAATGTGAGAAGCGAGATCAAAGGGGTCAATCGTAAGGATATTTACGAGATTCCAATAGAGGCTCTGCGCGAGGCGGTTGTGAATGCGATAATGCACAGGGATTACAGTGTGAGGGGAACCAGCCTGATGGTTGAGATTTTTGATGACCGGATTGAGATAACCAACCCGGGAGGGCTTCCCAGGGGTCTTTCCAAAGACTCTTTCGGCAGGGTTTCTATCCGAAGAAATGAGCTTATATCTGACCTTTTCTACAGGTTGGATAAGGTTGAACGAGTAGGGATGGGCATACGCAAGATGAAGGAAACGATGACTCTGGCAGGTTTGAAAGAACCTGTGTTTGAGACGGATTGTTTCTTCAGAGCGATATTTTCCGACCGAAGAGAGGGGACATTTTTCCAACGGTGCAGAAGGTGGGGGATGGGTTGGTAGATGGGTTGGTAGATGGGTTGGTAGATGGGTTGGTAGA
>JAYEGG010000134.1:1714-3855 GCA_034658995.1 Methanobacteriota archaeon
GATGGGTTGGTAGATGGGTTGGTAGATGGGTTGGTAGATGGGTTGGTAGAAAACCAGGTATTGATGCTGCAGCTCATGAAGGAAAACCCTCATGTTTCAAAGAGGGAAATGGCTGAAAGTGTTGGCACCAGTACTACTGCTATTGACAAAAACATTGTTGCATTGAAAAAGAAAGGTCTGCTCAGGCGCATCGGTCCGGCAAGGGGCGGGCACTGGGATGTGGTTGGCAAATGAAAGGGCATGCGAGCCAGATAGGGGCGGGCGCAGTTGGGTGATGACGGGACGGTTCGCCAGATCGACGAAGTGCGGGGATGTCTCAACAATATGCCTTTCGCCATTCCGGACAGAAAACCCCTTCAAAAACTCTCTCGGTAACTCCCCGCGCTCGCAGCAACCTCCTCGGGAGTCCCCTTCGGGACCACGGTTGATTATATTGGGTGTTGACTTGATCACGTCCAGGTTGTGGGCTGGAGATATAGCGTCCTTCCGGTGTCTCTCTTCGATGGTTCCTTTGTTACGCTTGATGTAACCCAATGCCCGTATGCAGGATAGCAATTAAGTATCGCTCCGCCAGATACGAATCGTTGCAGCACCGATGCAATCCCTGTATCATCGATGCTACAGACATGTGACATGACTAAAAAACCGTGACTGGATGGCTGTGACTATGACCCTACCAAAGCTCCTCTTCGAACTCTCTGGCAGCATAAGGCTCGAGATACTTCATGCGCTTGAGACTGCGCCCCTGACGTTCACGAAGATTGCAGACCAGATGAAGATAACATCATCCGAAGCGTCCCGCCAGATCGAACGCCTCTCAGGGATGAACTTAATCGAGAAACTTGCTACAGGCAGCTACGCAATAACACCGTTCGGACGGCTCATGCTCTCGTTTCTGCCCGGAATCGACTTCGTCTACAAGAACAGCGACTTTTTCTTGACCCACGACACTACACCGATCCCCCGCGAACTCGTCATGCGGTTTGGCGACCTTTCTGGCACCACATTCATAAGCGGCACCATCGAGGCGATGAATTTTATGCAGGAGAGGATGCAGGATGTAGAGCGGTATCACTGCGGGATGGTTGATGGTTTGATTGACTCGATAGTTCCGATGGTCGTTCGTAGGGCGAAGTCAGGCGTTATCTTCAGAGCGATTCTTCCTGAGACGTATCGCGAGAAGATCTCCACGATTATGGATGAATACCGGGCTGCGGATGCAAACATACCACCACATGCAATCGAGATCAGGACGCTTCCGATTATTCTGGTCTGTGGTGCGGTAACAGATTGCGGATGTGGGTTTAAACTGCCATTCACAGACGGCAGCATGGATCATTCGATGATGGTTGTGGGGGATGATCCCCTATTCTGTAGGTGGTGCCGCGATCTGTATGCGCACTACTGGGCGCGGGCAGATCCAATATGACGGGCAGGTCCGGTGCAGGGCGACATCGCCCGCAACTCCCCGGAAAACACACCCGAATTTTCATGGTGGCGCTGTAACCGGATATCCGCGGTTATGCGACGACGCTACAACAGTATCTGCTCAATTATCTCTGCGGCATCCCGGACAAACTTCGGGCAACGAGTGATGAAGAGTTCATTCTCTTCTGGTACGTGTTTAGCTAACTATAAGATTGCAGCTAAACACATACAGAACCACGAGATTACACGGATTTTCACAAGATTTCTGTGTTAATCTCGTGAAATCTTGTGTAATCTCGTGGTTTTTCGCATTGGCTGAACACATACCTCTTCTGCAAGTTTCATCCCTTCGTAGGTGCTTATATCACAGTCGAGCAATTCTCTGCACGTAATCGACCCATTACGAGACTTAAATTCTCGAGCGAATTCCTTGGCAAGACTGTGGGCTTTTTCTCTTCGCTGCTCATCCTCCACCCTTATCATCCCATATCTGAGTCCTATGAGCGTGAACGCACCGGTCACCGCACCGCATGTTTCCCCGAGATGACCCAATTCCCCCTCCGAAAGCTCCGGAAACCTTCAATGCCATTTCATGATCCAGACCGAATCGTTCCCCATAAGCTGAAAGCACTGCCTGGGAACAGCTAAAACCAGCCTCAAAACAAGAAACCGCATGTTCTACTTCATCCATCCTTTAAACCTCCAGCTTTCAC
>JAYEGG010000135.1:0-1265 GCA_034658995.1 Methanobacteriota archaeon
ATTTTTCTCTTTCGCACCCTCTGCGTTCCTCTGCGCACTCCGCGGTTTTCCGAAACGTATTTCGAAAATATCAAAAAATCTCCGATGTTTTGGTCACTGTAACTCAAGATACCAGAGACCCAAAAAGTTCTTGATTGGTGCAAGAGAAATCTTGGGCGGTCGGTTCAAGTTAAGCGAAGAAATGCCTTTGCATATAGCGATAAAGCGGAACAAAAATGGGATCGGTTTAGTGGGGTCGGATGAACGTCTTTTCATCAGCCCACCTTTGGGTCTCGGATATGATGTGGGGGTTTTGGGTCTATCTGTGTTTGGTTAAGCACCGCGAGGATCAAAATTTTACGTTTCCATCACAATGTCTTTCGATTTATCGAAAAGTTTAAGTACTATTGCATACATCTATACAATCAGATAGGTCTATAAATCGACCAGTCCGAGCAAAGGAAGTGACCAGTATGAACAACCACAACCCCCAAAACCCCGCCAAACCACGACCAGACGAACCCCCCGCCGTAGACATCACAAACGTCAGAAAGAGCTACTACATCGGCAAAATGGAAGTGCCGATACTCCATGGCATCAATCTCGCCATCCAGCGCGGCGAGTTCATCGCGATCATGGGGCCATCGGGATCAGGGAAGAGCACGCTCATGAACCTGATCGGATGCCTCGACCTCCCAACCGGAGGAGAGATCCACGTATCAGGAAAGGACGTGAACAAACTCTCCGAAGCCGAACTTGCACATCTCAGGGGGCAAGAGATCGGATTCGTGTTCCAGACCTTCAATCTCGTATCCAGAATGAGTGTGCTTAAGAATGTCGAACTCCCGACACTCGCAAACCAGAAACCAGGCGTCGATCCGGGGAAGCGCGCAAAAGAACTCATTGAACTGGTTGGACTCTCAGATCGTGCACACCACAAGCCGACAGAGCTATCAGGCGGACAGCGCCAGCGTGTTGCGATCGCAAGAGCGCTCGTAAACGACCCATCAATCATTCTCGCGGACGAACCAACCGGGAATCTCGACACAAAGACAGGGGAAGAAATCATGAATATCTTCGAGGAACTGAACATGGACGGACGCACCATCATCATGATCACGCACGACCCTGAGATCGCCGTGCATGCTGACAGAATTGTGCGCGTGAAAGACGGGCTGCTTGTGGACAGGGATGTGAATAACTGAGGTGAGAATCATGACCAAAAGCACCGCAAACCAGATACGATATCTCTTCGTTCTTGCAATCCTTGCAACTTGACCGAACAC
>JAYEGG010000135.1:1365-3854 GCA_034658995.1 Methanobacteriota archaeon
CACCCTCGCCGAAGAAACAAGATCACGAAAACACCTGAACCACACATCACATGACTCCAGAAACCACCACCAAAACCAAATTCGGAATATATGGCGGGCAGTTCATCCCCGAGACCCTGATGCCTGCGATAGAAGAGCTGACCGCGGGATACGAGAAGTACAAGAACGACTCCAAATTCAACGCCGAGCTTAACCGCTACCTCGCGGATTTCGCGGGAAGACCGACGCCGCTCTACTACGCAAAACGCCTCAGCAAGGCGTACGGCGTCAAGATCTACATCAAGCGAGAAGACCTCGTGCACGGCGGCGCACACAAGCTGAACAACACAATAGGACAGGCTCTTCTTGCGAAATACATGGGCAAGACCCGCATCATCGCAGAAACCGGGGCAGGACAGCACGGAACCGCAGTTGCGATGGCAGGCGCAAACCTTGGAATCGAGACCGTGGTCTACATGGGGTCAGTTGACATGGAGCGCCAGCGGATGAACGTCTATCGGATGCATCTTCTTGGAACCGAGGTCGTCCCTGTGGAATCAGGATCAAAGACGCTCAAAGACGCGATCAATGAGGCGCTCCGTGACTGGGTCACAAACGTGGGGGACACATACTACATCATCGGCTCAGTCGTGGGTCCACACCCATATCCCGCAATCGTCAGGGACTTTCAGATGGTGGTCGGAAGAGAGACAAGAGAACAGATCCTGCGAGCGGAAGGAAGACTCCCTGACTCAATCGTTGCATGCGCAGGCGGAGGCAGCAACGCAATCGGGATATTCTACCCGTTCCTGGACGACCGAGATGTCGACCTCTTCGCAGTCGAGGCAGGAGGCAGCAATCTCAAGGTAACCGAAAAGACCGCGTACCATTCCGCCTCACTCTCAACAGGCGAACTCGGGTCTCTACACGGCGCAATGACAAAGATCCTGCAGAACAAGTACGGACAAATCCTTGAATCATCATCGATTGCAGCAGGACTCGATTATGCCGGCGTCGGTCCCGAACTTGCGCATCTCGCCGATATCGGGAGGATCAAACCGCGGAATGTGAGCGACAACGAGACGCTCGACGCATTCTTTGATCTCTCGAGGTTCGAGGGCATCATTCCTGCGCTTGAGTCAGCACACGCCGTTGCGCATGTGAAGAAGGCGGCTGAAACCAACGAACTCGGAGATGTTGTTGTGATCAATCTATCAGGCAGGGGCGACAAGGACGTGGATTCCGTGGCGCGGAAGGTGGGGTTTGCATGAAGGGGCGCTAATTTTATGTGCGCCCGCCTAAAAATCACCAGATAGAAATGTCAACTCGAGAAACAGACGCCAATTCGAAGGTTGTCGCAGGCATCATAGGGGGCGGTCTTCTTGGTGGTGCGGTCGGTGGTGCCGCCGGCGCTACAGTCGGGGCGCTCATTGGTGCCATAGCCACCGATCATATCAACCAGCAGAACCAGCATCCAAAGTAGATGATGGTTGGATGGTTTTGTTTAGACGGGTTAAAACAGAAGTCATCTAAAATGACAACAGCAATTAACGAGATGATAACGTGATACCAGATTATCAAAGTATTATGCTCCCCCTGTTGAAATATGCAGGAGATAAGAACGAGCATCATGTCCATGAGGCAATAGAACAACTTGCGAATGAGTTTAATTTGACGGAAGAAGAGAGAAAAGAATTTTTACCGAGCGGTCAACAATTAATTTTTAATAATAGGCTTGGATGGGCAAAGACATATTTGAAGAAGGCGGGTTTATTAGAGTCGACCAAAAGGGGTTATTTTAGGATTACTGAAAGAGGAGTCGGAGTTTTAGAAGATCTGCCAAATAAGATTGATGCGAAGTATCTTGAGCGATATTCTGAATTTACTGAATTTAAAAACTCATCAAAATCCGATAAAGGAGAATTTGAGGCTACTGAACTACAAGAATATGAAGAGACCACTCCTGAAGAACTGATAGGGATTGGATACCGGAAACTGCAAAACGATCTTGCTTCTGAGCTGTTAGATAGTATTAAAATATGTTCTCCAGGTTTCTTTGAACGGTTGGTCGTTGAGCTTTTAGTAAAGATGGGATATGGGGGGTCAAGAGAAGATGCAGGTAAGGTGATAGGAAAAAGCGGCGACGAGGGTATTGATGGGATCATAAAAGAAGACAAACTTGGATTGGACATTGTTTATATACAAGCAAAGAAATGGGAAAATCCGGTCGGCAGACCCGAAATACAGAAGTTTGCAGGTGCTTTACAAGGACAGAGGGCAAGAAAAGGAATTTTTATAACAACTTCCACTTTCTCAAAAAATGCAATCGAATATGTCTCTGTGATCGATAGCAAGATCGTCCTTATCGATGGCAAACAATTGGCTAAATTGATGATTGGGAACGATGTTGGCGTGTCGAGAATTGCATCATACGTGATCAAAAAAATCGATTCGGATTATTTCATGGAGGAATAGCGTTGCTGCAATATCCACTGTGGGCTCAGGTCTCC
>JAYEGG010000136.1:0-3850 GCA_034658995.1 Methanobacteriota archaeon
ATGATCGCAGGAGTGGTGCGGGATGTTGATGTGGAAGAAGCATTCACATGCACCGAATGCCACAACGTGACCGATACGCCGTTTCATTACAGCCCGTATCCGCTCGGAAGCGCACAGGACCCTGGCTGGGCTGGCTGGACACCCGGCGCCCGGGTGCGGGACTGCAAGGACTGCCACACCAATTACGGCGACCTGCCGCCGTTTAATGCGACCGACATGAGCGGCACAGGTCACGGGCACGAAGAGGACTGCTACGTCTGCCACGGCGGCAGGGACCCGGTCACCTTCCACACGCTCGAGGTCTTTGATGTGACCCCACACGTTGCTGAGATATCAGTTGCGCCGGACACCGCCCATGCTGGCGATTCAGTGGTGTTAAGCGCGAAGGTCGTGACCGGCTGGAAGATGGAGGTTCGATACATCGAGTACTTCGTTGATATCATCGGCGAGAATGGCGACGGAACACCACTTACGTTCACACGCACCACATACTACGGGCAGGCGACCGAGGCTGCCGCCACAATCGACACGACCGGTTGGTCGGAGGGCCGGCACACGATCTTTGTCAAGTCGCTTGACTCCCGCGGTGCATGGGGTGAGCCCGGACTTGTGATGCTGACAGTGACGAAACCAGAAGGCGCCATCGCTGCAATCGTCCACGGGCGGGAGATTATCTTTATGGGCACCATCGCACTCATCGCATTGATCATCGCGCTTCTGTATGTGATCCGGTGGAGGCGGATGAAATGATCATCGGGAGCGTGATGCTGAAGCTGGCTTTCGTATGCGGGCTCGTTGCAGTGAGTTTGCTTGCGCTGTATGATTCAAAACGGTTCAAACAGGCGCTACCGCTAAAGTCTGATACGGCAATCCTGACTGCAACACGGGCTGCATTCTTCTTTATGAGTATGGCGATGTTCACGATGGTGTGGCATTTCATTGCCGGTGACTACAGTATCCTGTATGTGTGGCAGTACTGCAACAACGAGATGTCGCTGCCATACAAGATCGCCGCGGTCTTTGCAGGAGAGCAGGGCACGTACCTGCTCTGGGCATGGGCGTCGTTCCTCTTTGTCTGGCTCGTGATGGAGGAATACAGGTTCAGGAACCCACTGCACAAGACAACAGGACTCATCGCGCTGGTGATATCACTCTTCATACTCCTGCTCTGCATCGTATCCGTGCCGTTTAAGCCGATTCTCGATATGATTGGCTACATCCCCACCGATGGAAACGGGTTAAACCCGGTCTTTATCACGGTATGGATGCTTCTCCACCCGTTTATCACATTCATCTCTTATGCAGCGACGATCATCCCAGCCTCGGCTGCGATAACGCATCTGATCACGGGCAGAAGTGGTTGGCACAGGATATCAAAACAGTGGGTCAGGATCTCGTGGTTCTGCCTCTCGATATGCATGGCAACAGGCGGCGCATGGGCGTACAAACTCGTCGGATGGAGCAGCTTCTGGAACTGGGACCCTGTGCAGACCGCAACGCTTGTCCTGTGGATGCTCATGACTGCGGCGGTGCACATACTTGCCCGTTACAACGAAGGAAAGGAGTATACGACTATAGCTCCCGTATTCACGATATTTTTGTTCATCACAACCATCTACATAACGCTGATCACCAGACTAGGAATCATTCACTCTCTTCACGACTTTCCGGGAACGGAAACTGCAGGATTGCTTGTCATGGGCATACTTGTTCTATGCAGCATCGCAACCGCGCTTGGTGCAACCAAGTTCGTGAGAGTCTTTGTGACGGGCGCCCGGAAAAAATCCGTCTTTTCGCTGCACAATACCTTCCTCTACACCGCCCTCCTGCTAATACTCATCGCTTTCATAAGCTGCTGGGGCGTGACATACAGTTTCATATCGCAGCACATATTCAACACGAAAGTCATAATTCCGCCCGAGTTTTTCAATGTATGGTGCTATACCCCGGTGGTGCTGCTGACGATCCTGACCGGCGTGTGCATGATGCATGGCAGAATCAATGATACGCATCTGAAATACCTGGTAATCCTTGTATCGACTGCAACAATCCTGCTTGCACTGACGCCGAGCCATCCGCTGATTGACCCGGAAAACGAGTTCATCATTTCGTCATCGGTGCCTGTTGCGATACTCGGATCGATCTCGGTGTGGTCGTTTTTGCCGCCGTTTCTCTTCGCGTTCATCGCCACCCTTGGCAAGCTTCTTAAGGATATCCGGAAATTGCACGGGCGAATGTGGTTAAGATCGAGTGGGATTGGCATGGTTCACATCGGTTTTGTTTTGATCGTACTTGGCGCAATCATCACCACCTCCTTTGACCACGAGGCAAGCATCACGTACAGGGTTGATGAACTGGGCATAAAGAACGACATTGGACGCGGCTGGGCGGTGGAACCGACTAAATTTGACGCGATTCAAAATCCAGACGGCGCATGGACACAGGTTGCACATCTGACGTTATACAAGGACGGCGAGTTCTATAGCACCGGTATAACCGGGTTTACAAAGACGAAACAGTACGGGGACATCCATGACCCGCTGATCGACCGCAGTATCCGGCGTGATGTGTACATACAGTTCCAGGGAACACGCTCCCACATATCCGCCGAGGCTGTGGTGCTGCCGCTATCCATCAAGATCGTGCCGTGGGTATCCCTGCTCTGGGCAGGCTGCATCACAATGATCATCGGAATCTACTGCATCATCATATCGATATATCTATTGGTAGTGAAGAAGAGAGAGATCGCGGCAGAACTTATGAGACGGTGATACGAATATGGCTATGCGACTGCTCCCATCATTGCGCGAAAAGAAGCGCTATCTTGCCTTTGAGATCCTCTCAGAAGGCGCGGTGTCAAGACGTGATTTCATCGACGAACTCGACCGGTCAGCCTCATCGCTGCTTGGAGACATGGGCAGCAGCGAGTGCGGGCTAAAGATGCTCTCGTTTGACCGGGGAGGCGGGATTATCAAGTGTGAACGCACAAAGACCGAGCTTATGCGGGCTGTGCTTGCGACTGTAAACCGGGTCAAGGGCGTGCGTGTTGCGGTCCATGTAATCGGGAGTTCAGGCTCGGTCAAGGGTGCAGGGCGGTTTTCTGGCAAGGGTGGGGCGTGATTTTTGTACATGTTCAGTAAGTCATGGTTTTTTGGATTTTAACCACGAGATTACACAGATTTTCACGAGATTTCTGTGTTAATCTCGTGGTATTACTCTGATATTGAGCATGCTCCGATTTTTCTGATTCTAATGGATTCTGTGGTTTTTAATCTTTGCGCCCTTGGCGTCACCCTCGTCTTTCTCGTTCATCTGATCCAACGAGAAGGTCGCAAAGGTGGGCGAGACGAGAAAGTTTAGATGGGTGCACCGCGTTTTTCCACGTACGCGAGATGACTGCCGTTAGCGACCACAGAAAAACAGCAGAACCAGCGATTTTTGGGCAAAGTCTCGATCCGGAAAGTAACTACTCAGGGTATGTTGATTGGACCCGCGATTGCGATTCTATACTTTCTGGCAGGGAAAATAACCGCGGATGGGCGTAGAAGAACGCAAGAGCTGCGTCATCCTTCGCGTCCCTCAGCGGTTAAATTCCCGTTTGGCTTATAGGGTGTTCCGAGTCAAGCAGTGCTGGTATAGCGAGGTTGCAGAATACTGGTTTAATAATAAATATATTATATAATAATATTGATTGTTTTTAAAAATCGTCGTCGTCCTCAAAATCTCCGAAGCTCATATCGCCCATCGCAGCCATCATGCGGCTAAGTTCCATGATAACACGGATGCAATGCATATCCGTCAAACCCAAATTTTCCGCCATTTCACTAAATTCACTGACATCGACGTATGC
>JAYEGG010000137.1:0-3832 GCA_034658995.1 Methanobacteriota archaeon
GGGTTGGTAGTTCCTGGCGGTATATTGTCAGAGCCTTTGAGTAACATGCTCATCCTGCCGTACCACATAAACGCCTTGAAATAGTTTTTCAGCTTCTCCGATCGTGTGTAGTGCCCTCTCGGAACGTATTGGGAGTAATCCTCGTTGTAAATGAAAATGGGGGACTCTGCAAACCCGGAATGTTCTTCGATAAGTTTTAATTCGTCTTCAACATCATCAGCGACAAACGAAGGGACCTTAAAACTGTATCGCGCCAGATCCTCTTTCTCAAAGTAAGCGTCTGTGCAGTCCCATTTGTTCTTACTCTGGCAGACCTGTTCCGGAGATGGCTTGAGTAAGCTTAACCCGACTGAAAAGTATGCAGCGTTCCTTTTTGATGCTTCTTTTAGCTCGCCATCAGAATTTTCGTATGATTCCATCGAATCGTTCAGTAATTCCTCGCTGATCTCCCAGATCAGGTCATAGAATTCCCGTTCCTCGATCTGTCGCAGGGTCTCGTCGAACTGGATGTGATAGAGATGCAACAGCGAATCGGTGGTGACGAAGATTGGTATCTCGTCATCAGCGAGCGTCTTGTACGGCTGGATGATATCTTCTTCCGCCTGGTAGAACGGATTTTCGATCACAACAAAGCCGTTCTCTTCAAGTAGACTCGTGGCACTGTTGCTAAGTTGGATTTTTTCTGAAAACGAAGCATAGTTTGAGATCTGGTCTGTTTGCAGTGGTAAGTCGTACTCTGGAACCTTCAGATCGATGCTTAGCGGTTGCAGCGAGTAGTGTCTGGTAAAATCCATGGTATCTGTTGTGGCGCTGGACAGATCGATCGGTTCGGTTGCGAGTTTTGTTTCCTGAACCGGTTCTGATTCCGGTTGATGTTGACCTTGATCCGGGTCTGGTTGAGCCGGTTCGTGAGCACTCTGATCAACACACCCACTGATAACTATCGACAGGACGACAAGCGCTAGAATTACACCCCTCATGGAAATGTAATCAGGGATGCATTGGTTATAAGTGTTTTGCTTTGATACTGTGGTCAATAAACCCCGCTCTTGAGCGTGTGTGCTATCGCGCCGCCGCTAACAAGGATTTCAGAGAGGACGAACGCCCATGCAAGCAGGTATCCCGCGGTACCAAGGATGCTGCATGCAGACTGTGCAAAGATTGCACCGTCCAGATCACACAGCGGCAGGGCGTCGATCCATGCCCTGCATAGGAAGACGACACCGATCATGTGCATCATCCTGCTGTTGCATGAATATATCAGTGCTAATCCAACCAGTATTAACCCAACACTGCCAGCGGCAGCGATGAACAGCGTGTCGATCGAGGTCATCTCCCCGTGCACAAACATCGACCCGGTAGTGAGTGTGATGTCCCCGAGTGACACCGTATATCCAAGTGTGATCGCAATTGCCGAATGGAACCACTCGTGTCCGAGTGTTGCCGAACCCCATCCGAAGACGAGGCATATCGCACCAGTGATTGTATCATTAATGTTACCCCACAGTTCTTTTGTTTCTCCCAATTGTCTATACCCCCAATGCTATATTGCCATCACACCACATAACCCCGCACCCCATACTCGTACAAACACACAATGACGATCAACCCCAGAAGATCATCATTATTATGATAATTGTCACTTATCCTTTAAAAACATTGTGGTCACGTATGCGGTGGGTTTAACAATAGCGGACTGCCTTCAAACATCTGACATAAAACATGGAGGTAACTTATGAACAAAAAGACCGGCATCCTGTTACTCGGACATGGGAGCACGCGCCCCCACAACAGGGAACTCGTCGAGAATGTGGCAAAAATGATCGCTGATCAGAAGAACGTCCTTGTGCGAATAGCGTTTCTGGGCATGGACAAGCCAGACCTCAAAGACGGTCTGGAGAGTTTCAAGGGAACCGATGTCACCAGAATTGTCGCACTCCCGCTCTTCCTTGCGCATGGGGTTCACACGCTCAAAGACATCCCTGGGGAGCTGAATCTGGGCGATGACAAAAAAGCTGTGGTCGATATCGGCGGAAAAAGTGTTGAGGTTCTGTATGCGGAGCCGCTTGGGGCAGATCCACGCATAGCCGAGATCGCGTACAGCAGGGCAGAGGAAGCACTCGCCCGGTGAAACATGCATGTCTTGGTGCTCGATCTGACGCATGGCGGCAGCCTGATCGCGCAGTGTCTTGCAGGGGGTACAGAGACTGGTGTGCAAACGATCCCGGATCCCGGCAAAAACGCAGGCACAAACGCGGTCACCGCCGTTGATGTGTACCACACGCTCGATGGAAGCGCGATTGCGGGTTTGGAATCACGCGGCATATCTGTACTGACAGAGCCGCCTGATGCGGGTGGTTTCGATCTGATCGTCTCGTCCGTGCATCTGGACCCTGCATACCCGACACTCTCTGGTGCTCGTGCGGCAGAGGTGCCGGTAATCACGCACCATGCTGCCGTCTGCAAGATTATGCAGAGCCGCCTTCAGGGCTACGAGGTGATTGAGGTCACCGGCACGACCGCGAAGACAAGCACCGTGAGAACGCTTGCAGAGATCCTATCATCGTGCGCCGGCAGGCGCGTTGTATCGCATTCGAGCGCTGGTGTGGAGTACTGGGACGGCTCAGGTGGCAGTAAGTCGCAAGTGATCGCCAAGTTCAGCATCACGCCGGCAAGCATCATTGAGGTTGTAAGGTCTGCCAGAGACGCGCATGATCCGGATGTGTTCATCTTTGAAGTCTCGCTTGGCGGCACAGGGCTTGCAGACATAGGCATCGTCACCACGTTTGCAGGCGACTACCTGATCGCAAACGAGACTACAGCAGCGTCCGGCGCAAAGATGCAGATGGTACGGCAGGCAAAACCCGGATCAACGCTGATTCTGGGAAGCGATGTTGCGCCCGTGCCTGTTCCGGACGTGGTTGCAGATACGCTCACATTCGGAGATGGTGGCGACATATATTTCGAGAGCATTGAACCGGAACGCGGCGTGATCGTGGCGGATGGCAGACGCATCGAGTTTGCAGTCCGGAATTATGACATCTTCTCGTACAAAACAGCGATTCTTGCTGCGGTGGCTGCTGCAATCTCGATGAACGTTGGCCCGATGTGCATAAAGTCGTTTCTTGGAAATTTCTGCGGCGTAAGCGGGAGAATGAAAGTTTCAGAGGTTGAAGGCAGGACGATCATTGATAACTCAAATTCCGGCATGAATATATCGTCGGCAGAGTCCGCGATCGATCATGCCAGACGCATCGCAGGAGACTGGGAGGATCGGGGGAAGATTGTCCTGATCATCGGGATTGAGGCATACAACGTCTGCGAGGGGCTTGATTCCGGGCGAGTGATCGAATTAATCACAAGAAACAGGGATTTTGTTGATGACGTCATCACAGTCGGCGTAAATACTGATTTCGCACAAGAAGTGCCCGGTCTGGACGCGGGGATGGCTCTTGCAATGGGTATGACTGGGGCGGGCGATCTGATTATATCGTGCGTCAAGTGCTTCAGGTAAGGGTGTTTGCCGCAAGATCGGGCAGTGGCAACGATTCACGCCACCTGACCGGTGTTGTGTATGTTTAGTTGATGTAAAAAAACGTAACTACTCAGGCATGTTGATTAGCATCCCGATCGCGATTCTATGCTTTCTGGCAAGAAAAATAGGCTCTTTGGCAATTCCCGTGAAATCGATCTCTGTGATAAATTAAGTAAATAAGGAATATCCCTCGATGTTAGTGATTTTATTACTTTCTGGTTACTATGGCTTATCTCAATTCTATTAACCGAGAGATGCACGCGAGATTTACGAGAGATACCAAGGTATAACAAATCT
>JAYEGG010000138.1:0-3809 GCA_034658995.1 Methanobacteriota archaeon
CGGTTAATAGAATTGAGATAAGCCATAGTAACCAGAAAGTAATAAAATAACTAACAACGGGGGATATTCCTTATTTACTTGATTTATCGTGGAGATCAATTTCACGGGAATTACCAAAGAGCCCGAATTTCGCCAAAAAAACTCCCCCTTGATGCGAAGATACTTATCTACATAATAGCACATAAACTAAAACAGGAGGTTGCAACCACATTGGATACACACACACGATATGAATATGCTCGCATCATTGGCGCACGGGCGCTCCAGATTTCACTGGGTGCACCGGCGCTGATAACGCCGGATACCGGAGAGCCTATCGACATAGCGATCCGGGAACTGGAGGCAGATCTGATTCCAATCACGGTAAAAAGACCTGCAACAGATTGAACAGATCAGACCGATTGGACTGATCAAACAGAACAGATAACAGAAAAACGAATGAAAATCGAGATCACGCCGTCTGAAATGCGCCGGGTCGACCGCAACTGCGCGGGCATCGGGCTGTTCCCGCTTCAACTGATGGAGAATGCCGGTGCTTATGTTGCCAGGGAGGTTCGTGCGCGGTTTGATCGCGGGACGATTGTCGTTCTTGCAGGCACGGGCAACAACGGCGGCGACGGTTTTGTTGCGGCACGACATCTTATGGACTATGATCCTGAAATACTGCTTTTGGGGCGTGCTCGCGACATTGCAACTGACGAGGCTCGCCAGAACTGGCAGATACTAAAGAACCTTGGCGCAAACATCAGCGAGATCCGGGACTCGTCTGAACTATCAGACATAGAGCTTGATGCAGATGTTATCATTGATGCCATGCTTGGCACAGGCGTGCGGGGACGGGTTCGCGAGCCGGCAGCAAGCGCCATCCGCCTGATCAACGCTTCGGATGCGTTCATTGTTGCGGTGGACGTTCCGTCCGGCTTTGATCCGGACCATTCCTCATATTCGGTACGTGCAGACCTGACAGTCACGTTTCACAGTGCAAAGACCGGGCTTTTCGGGCATCCGGAAGTTACTGGCAAGGTCAAGGTTGCAGAGATCGGTATTCCTCCGCAGGCTGAGCGGATCGCTGGCGCAGGAGACCTGCCGCAGGTTCGGTCAGCGGGATCTCATAAGGGAGACAGTGGCAGGGTGCTTGTGATCGGAGGCGGCGCGTTTACGGGCGCGCCCGCACTTGCGGCACTCGCTGCGCTGCGAACCGGTGCGGACTGGGTAACAGTCGCAACGCCGCAGAGTGTGGCGCGTGAGATCGCGGGATTTTCACCAAACCTGATCGTACACGCGCTCTCTGGTAGATATCTGACACACGACGACACCAAAACGATCGATGCGCTGATCCGTCGACACGATGTCGTGGTGATCGGGATGGGGCTTGGACGCGAGGACAAAAACGAAAACGAGACCGCTGAGACTGTTTTAGAGATCATCACGGCAAATCCTGACACGCGGTTTGTGATTGATGCCGACGCACTCCATGCGCTCAAGATGCCGATGCCGGATCGTGGGCAGGCAGCGATGCCGATTGTCACGCCACACGCCGGTGAATTCACGCAGCTCGGCGGAACTGTGGCATCGGGCATCGATGAACGCTGCGAACTGGTCAGGGCGTTCTCCCTGGAAAACCACGTCGTCACATTGCTAAAAGGAACCATTGATGTTATTTCTGACGGAGAATATGTTAGAACCAACCACACGGGCAACGCCGGGATGACAGTCGGCGGCACCGGAGACGTGGTTGCAGGCGTGGTTGGAGCGCTGCTCGCAACGCATGATACTGCACCCGTTGTGGCTGCGGCAACAGCCGGTGCGTTCATCACAGGAACCGCAGGCGATCTCGCATTCCGGAAATTCGGGTACGGGCTGCTTGCAACAGATGTCATCGAGTGCATTCCCAGGGCGATGCAAGGGATCTGATCAGGGGCGACAGGGGTTAGTATCAGAGAAAATAGGATGCGACTGCGCCGCACATGAAACAACAGACCCACGCTGCATGCGGGATACTGCTCGCATCACTGGCAGTACATTTTTACCAATCAGACCCGCTCATCACACTCTTCTGGGCAGTCTTCTGGTCCCTGATCAGTGACTTTGATGTCTACATACCGACGGTTCGACACCGCGGGATTACGCACTCGCTTGCTTTTGCGATATTTCCTGGCGTTGTCGTGCTTGCAATCTGGCAATTCCACCTTTATGCAGCTCTTGCATCGCTCTCTGTGATCCTGCACCTGATCATAGATTCACTGAACCCAAGCGGCGTACCGCTGTGGCTGCCGCTTAACACAAAGCGTGTGAGATTTCCGGTCATCGGAGGTAAAGTAAAATCCGATAACTGGCTTGCAAACCTGATCATCCAGTTTGCCGCAATTGGTGCGGTGATACGGATCATCCTCCCGTAGCTTTCCGGAATTTCATGACTCTGATTCATCTATCGGTTAGGTCACCTGGATTTTCGGTTACCCACATTAAATAGCGAAGAGCCATTATCTCGGATTGGCACACTACAAATCACCCTCGCGTAGCTTTCCGGAATATCCGTGAATAGATGCCGGTTATGGCTGCAACCACAGCAACGCCGAATGCGGACGTGAGTTTCATGGAAATCGGAACGGTGATGCTTAGATTATCCGTATTCGCACTTACCGTCTCTGTTCCAACGAGATATGGCAGATGCACCTGGGCTGTAAGGAGGGTTGCTGACTGGTTTGCAAGCGTGATGAATGCGATCAGCGAAGCAACAAAGATCAGAACGATCCAGAAGAGTTTTCTTGATGCGAAACGGATGAATATTCCGGCGATCTCCTCACTCTGACCTATCGCGGGGAATACTGATCCTGCTACCAGAAGCGCTCCGAGATACATGACTCCGAGCTTGAGACCGAGACAGAACCACTCAAAAAGTGGTGATGCTACGTCATTTCCAAGGATAATGGTTCTCACCTCAAACGGGGATGCATTAATGACTATTGCATCGGTGCCAATCACCAAAATCCACCATGCGCCAAGAAACGGCAATATTAGCGTCAGTACGCCTGCAATAACGCCAGGTATATTGACATCGCCTCTGATGCCATGATCAGTTTCAACCATCAGACATCGCCCCCACCGCGTTTCCTGTTTCCTTGATCTCAAGTTTTATCCCTGCGACATCAAGTTTCATGCTCATGCCGCGAATCTCAGGGTTTCCCGAACTTGCAAGCTCTATATCCTGCGGATTAGAGGTCATCGCGATGGGCAGCGCACCTTCCAGATTCAGATTCGCGGAACCCTTTGCAGGGATGGTTACCTGTTCAGAGGTGGCTATCGTGCTGGTAATATCTCCGGCACCAACATCTACCGACAGTTCTTCAACTATCACAGGTATGTTCAGTGGCGAGTTTATCTCGATCTCGGCTGCGATGCGGTTGCCAGAGATCGTATAGTTATTGAGCTTGAAAGGCCCGGATCCTGTTGCCTGACCAAAATTCGTGAGCGATTCTGCGATCTTTGCAGGGTCTTCTGCAAAGAATGTTGCCTTTGCGTCCAATCCACTGGTTGCAAAGGCTGCCACGACACATGAAACAAGTAACAGTGTTGGGATTATCGGAACGATCCATCTGACGACTCTCTCGTTCATGAGTGAACTATGACTTCGATGTTATTTAATACTTCCGCAAAAATCTCCGGTTCCGCAGTCCGGACACTGGTCTTCCATAGTATCCACCCGCCTATCAGGTTTTGCACGAGTTTTGTTACTCTTTTGTGTCCGTTCCCTGGTCTACGAGTACGTGTTTAGCTAACCACAAGATTACACGGATTCCCATGAGAAA
>JAYEGG010000139.1:0-3804 GCA_034658995.1 Methanobacteriota archaeon
ATAAAGTCTGAATCCGGAAATCCGGATCATACCATCGTTTTGGCTGCCGATCCGGGCGAGCATGTATTTTATGTGACGGCAGATAACGTAACCATCAGCGGTTTTGGAGTGACAGGTTCCAACAATCACGGAATATATCTCGAAGAAGTTGAGGGGTGTGTTGTTGCCAATAATATCGTATCGAACAACAGATACGGCATCGGTATGGAGAATTCAGACCACAATAATCTCTCCAATAACACCGCAAACGCAAACGAATGGGAGGGCATCATTCTGCGGCATTCCAGATATAATACCTTAATCAATAATAATGTTTTTAAAAATAAAGTTGGTATCAACGTGATGCATAGCTCCCAATACAACGAAGTCATTAATAATACTGCTTCGAATAATTCGGTCGGCATCGAGCAGGCGCTCTCCGACAACAACAATCTGACTGGTAATGTTATATCGAAGAATCGGTATGGTATCTTCCTGTACAAGTGCAACAGCAACGAGATAACCAACAACACCCTCCTCTCGAACAGTGACTGCGGCATCCATCTCAGGTACTCCGACGACAACGATCTCTTCAATAACACGGTATGTTCGAGTCGTCTTGGTATCCATCTGGTTGATTACAGCAGAAAGAACACGCTGAAGGATAATTTTCTATCAAACAACAGCGAAGGCATCAAGGCAGCAGGTAATTCTGATAATCAGATCTACAACAACGAGATCAGTGATGGGGATATCTTGCAGACGCCATCATACGATCCCTTTTTCGGTTCAAGTCATCTGAACCGTGAGGTCATTTATAGACATGGAAAGCTCCCTCCACTTGAGACCGAAGAACAGAAACAGAACTGGTCAGATAGTCTCGAAGAACTTGGAAAGAGTGTGATAACTGGAACAAATGGAAGAACCGGGTTATTTCCAAACTATATGTACCCAAATGGCAAGGTACTATCCTGCGGCGAGAATTCACTTGGTTATTTTGTGGTAGTGTTCTACAAAAATTTAACGATCGAAAAGCAGCTGATTTATGAAATATATACGATAATAGATGAAAATGCAAGGGATATGGGTATTCAGGAGGTCCCGGTAGAGTTTGAATCCGCAGTTTTCCGTTATGATGGGGGCTATGTTGATGTTCTGGCAAATTTGAAAGAGAAACAAAAGATCCCTCTTGAAGAGTATATGAACTGTGAGAGTGTCGCATACAGATCTGATGTCATCGCTACCTACGGAAAACTTCCGGAAATTGAAACAGAGGAACAATGCTGGAGATGGTTTCATAAAGATACACCTGCGATCATACATGGTTCAAGAGACCGGATGGATCCATACTTTACGGACGGCATACTGGTATCCTGTGGTTCTTATATCGATGGTTACATTGAGGTGACAATTTATGAGAACTTGACGATTAAAAAGCAGCTGATGATAATGGATGAAATCTATGAGATAATTGATTACGAAGCGAAGAAGATAGGTATCCACGAGGTTCCGGTTGTATTCTTTGAAGGGGAGTTTGTTCGGACAGATCCTCTGGTCGAGGATTCGAGTAATGTATCTATGACTGATGAAGTATCGGATGAATCAGTTCCGGGTTTCAGATTGCTGGGTGGGTTGATCTCCTTCTTCGGTGGATGGTTGTTCAGGAGAAAGCGGGTATGACGAAGATGAGAATATGAAAACAAGAAATAAGATTTTGATTGGTGTGGCAATCGCAGCATTGGTTGTGGTGATAAGTTTTTATATTTATTTACCCATTTTTCTTTTCGGTCCGATAGAACCTCTTCATTTCAGTATACACAACAATGATGTCGATAGGCATAACATAGCGGTAGAGGTATTCGATTCCGGCAACAAATCCATATTCAAAGAGACTTATGAGTTGGTCCCAAAAGAAAGAACAGATTCTCCTGAAATAACGAAGAGAAGGGGAAAATATATGTTTAAAGTCACTTTGGATGATAAAATCACGCGTACGTACAGAGCGAAGGTGGATTATGCTTGGTATGGCGTCAGGATAGACATAGCTACCAGAGACCCGAGTTCAGGAGAAGCAGATATCCGGATATGCCAGAAGGTTGTGTAAGAAACATCATAACATCGTGTGCATCAACTCAACATAACCACGATCGATGCTGTATGCGGTGTACCGACCATCCGTATCTGCTCTGACAATCCCCTGCTCCTTCAGGTGCCTGATATGCCAGTTGATCGTCGGCGCAGAAACCCCGATTCTTTCTGCAAGGGTTTCATGGGTTATCTGCCCACTGCTGAGGATTTCTAATATGATTCTTCTATGTTTGTCGTTTTTAAGTGCGGCAAGCGCTGCTTTCTCTTTTTCTCCGTATATGCTCTCGTTCAAGAAATAATGGATCCTCCCGCATGTTTTGTAAGGTATCACCCTGACCCGTTTCTTCAGCATCATCAGGTGATACCGGAGCGTTCCTCGGTTTATCCCGAGATTCCTGGACATCTCCGCTGTTGTGGTGCATGGGTTATCTGAAATATATTTAAAGATGCTCTGCCGATTCTGATTCTCAATAAATCTTTTAATTCGGCTTAGTATTGCTGGAAATATCTTGAGTGATCCCAAAAACGCCATCAATATCCCGGAGACATAGTAGACCTGTATCCATAAAGGAAGCTCCCAGAAAGTGATCGTAGCATCCGCTCCTGTCGAATCGACACCCACCCCACCTTCCACGTGGGGTCTCACGACGTAGCCGCCATCATCTGATAAAGCAGTTGTACTGGAAATAAGAAAAATAAAAAGGGAGAGGAAGGCTACATATCTTCTCATATCATTGATGATGAGCCTCAGATATAATAGTCTTCCGTTCCCAAAACGCTGTGCCCGTAGACCTCGTAACGCCATGTACCTTTGGCTATGCCATTGGGGTTAGATATGCTAAGATTTATTCTCCCATCATCGATACCACCAAAGTCATCATCGAAATACGGACCAAACACAGGATGACCGTCTGGCGCGTATACCGTGAGCCGGAGAGAGTCTGTCGGGTCGCCCCAGTTTAAGTCCACGTTCAGCGTATTGATGTTGGTGCTTACGATCTTGCTGTGCCAGTTGGTATCTCCCTGTGTGATGGTGTCGTAAATCCACCGGATGCCAACGTCCCCGTTGGCATCCTTTGCCGGCGTTACGGTATATCCGCCTGTTGCGTCGGTCTCATCTTCGCATACCGCTGCACCAGCCAGCGAGGCTGAAAGCAGCAGCATTGCGAGCAGTGCTAAAATCTTTGTAGACATTTAGATTCGCCAATGATAACGGATGCGTGGTTGTATTTAAGTTTTATGCCCACATATTCCAACTGAAACGGAAAGGTTGCCGGAACGGTTCAGTTGGAAGATATGGACAGAAATTATTTAAGGAATGAGTTTCATGGTACGATGTGTGGCATCAGAAGGATGTCACGCGGGGTTCAACTGAACCTTCCGAGAACGATTGAACCCCGAGAACCGCCCGAAGGCATGATCAAGTTGCGCCTTATGCTTACTTAAGGTTTTGGTAGTGCTTCAGGGGAACGATAGAACATAAACCAATATGGGGGAAAACAACATGAAAGAAAGAACGAAACCGAAAGGAATTGGAATAGCAGCCATACTGACAATGCTTCTGCTGATAGGAAGCATCTCAGTAGCAGGAGCTTCCGGGGATGACTATGCAGCGGAGAACTTCTATGTAGACGAAGACACAGCATGGATGCATGCAGATGTCTATCTTACAGAATGGATAGCTGATGAAACACCCGGTTTAGAGGACTGGGATGGTGCGAAAGTGCAAAAAGGCGC
>JAYEGG010000140.1:0-3777 GCA_034658995.1 Methanobacteriota archaeon
CTTTTTCACCCTTCCGGAGGCTTTGCTTCGCATTCACGCATATCATTTGTCCCGGTGTTGTGTCGAACTAACAGAGCGGAAGCGGGCGCAATTCAGGGACTAAAGCAGCCCATAGATGGTGATGGTGAGGCTGAGCGGCTAAACACGTACCTTTTTATATATCCTGCACGAGATGAAACCGTTTACGTCTCCCTGGTATATTGCCAGATGAACCGGATAAACAGGATGCCAAGTTGACGACCACCACTGGGCATGGCGTAGGGAAATGGATCATAAACGGATCGGGAGGGAATAATGAGACGATCGTTGCCATTGCAGGAATTAATCGACTTCGACGAGCTTCAGGAGATTCAGGACGGATTTGCAAAGGTTATCTGCACATCTTCAGTGATCTTTTCACCGGAAGGAGACGCCCTGACTCGTTTCAGTGACCCAACCGGTTTTTGTTCGCTTATCCAGTCAACCAAAAAAGGGATGCAGTGCTGTTTCCAGTCATTTGCAGATATGGGTCAGAAAGCCCTCGAGTCAGACGAGCCTGTGCTTATGCGCTGTTTCGCGCACGGTGCACACTTTGCCGCACCGATCATAATCGATGGTGAGCGCAAAGCAACGATGTTCATGGGACAATTTGTAACAGAGGAGTTCTCCCCCGAGCAACTTAAGGAACTCAGAGAAATCGCCGTAGAGATCGACGTGGATCCGGACCTGCTGGTTGCAGAAGCAGGAAAGATGCGCGTGGTCCGGGAAGATGCGGTCCGGAATTATGTAGCCTCGTTATCACAGACCGTTAGGGTCATCGCAAGGCTGGGCGCGCAGGCAATCGAACTCATGCGGGCAAAAGACGCGCTCCAGAAGTCACACAACAAACTGGAGTCCCGCGTAAAAGAGCGCACCGCGGAACTTGCTCGCGCAAACACCGGACTGAAGCGAGAGATTGCCGAGCGCAAGCTTGCCGAAGATCATGTTGAGCGCCTGAACAGCGTTCTTAAAGCCATCAGGAATGTTAACCAGTTGATCGTATCTGAGAAAGACCGGGACAACCTCCTCCGGAAAGCATGTGACATCCTGTTAGAGGCGCGGGGCTACGATGCCGCGTGGTTCGGGCTACTGCGGGATGATGCAACCTTTGAGATGGTTCTGGGTTCGGACTCAAGACGTGATCCTTCCCGCTTCTGTGATGATATGGTTGGCAGGGGTCCTTCACAGTGTTTCAAAGACGCACTTACCCGGAAAGAGAGGATTACAATCGTTGACAAATCCGTGGAGTGCAAAGATTGCACATTCAGGAGCACTTATGTCGGCAACGCAACTGTGATCATCCGTGTCGAACATGCGGAAAAGCTCTTTGGGCTGCTTGCGATCTCGCTTGCCGCCGATGTTGATGTTGCTGCCGATGACGATGAAAAAGAACTCCTCAGAGAGGTTGCTTCCGACATCGCGTTTGCTCTCCATGACATTGAACTGGACGAGGCACGTAAAGCCATTGAGAATGCGCTTCGGGGGAGCGAGGAGAAGTACCGCACCTTAGTTGAGAATATCCAGGATGGCGTATTCCTCATTCAGGACGGGGAGCTTAAGTTTGTAAACGAGGCGTTTGCAAGGATACCGGGCTACACAGTGGATGAGATCAGCGGGATGCATTTTAAGGAACTTGTTGCGCCAGAGGACCTGGATATGGTTGCGGATCGCTACACCCGGATGATTGCAGGGGAAGACGTGCCCATGGAGTATGAGTTTCGGGGCATACGGAAGGACGGGGCTACGCGAATCACCCTTCACATGACTGTTGGACTCATTGATTATCATGGCAAGCCGGCGGCGCTTGGAACGGTGAAGGACATAACCAAGCAAAAAGCGATGGAAGATGCACTCCGGGAGAGTGAGATTATGTACCGGGCACTCTATGACTCGTCCAGGGACGCAATCATGATGATGACGCCCCAGGGAGGATTCTTCAGCGGAAATTCCGCCACTCTGGATATGTTCGGATGCAAAGACGAGGAAGAGTTCACATCTATGGCTCCTGCCGACATCTCTCCTGAATACCAGCCGGACGGATCACGGTCCCTGCCAGAATCCCTGAAGGCGATGGCGATCGCAATGGAGAAAGGGTCGCATTCCTTTGAGTGGAAACACAGACGGATGGCTGAGGGGGAGTTTTTTGCTGATGTTTTACTGACCAAAGTGGAACTTGATCACAAAACTTTTTTGCAGGCTACGGTCAGGGACATAACCAGGCGCACGATTGCAGAGGCGGCTCTGCGTGAGAGCGAGGAGAAGTACCGCACCTTAATTGATAATATCCAGGATGGCGCATTCCTCATCCAGAACGGGGAGTTTAAGTTTGTCAACGAGGCGTTCGCAAGGATAGCGGGCTACACAGTGGAGGAAATCCTCGGAATGGGCTTCGGAGGACTTGTTGCGCCAGAGGACCTGGATATGGTTGCGGATCGCTATGTCCGGATGATGGCAGGAGAAGACGTGCCCATGGAGTATGAGTTTCGGGGCATACGGAAGGGCGAGGATACGCGAACCAATGCTCACATGACCGTTGGGCTCACCGAGTATCAGGGCAAGCCGGCAGCGATTGGAACAGTGAAGGACATAACCGAGCGAAAAAACATGGAAAATGCACTCCGGGAGAGCGAGGAACGGTTTAGAATGATGTTTGAGAACATGAGTAACGCCGTAGCCGTTTATGAGGTGATTGACGAAGGACATGATTTCATCTTCAAGGATTTCAACCAGTCAGCAGAGAAACTGGAGGATATGAAGAGAGAAGACCTGATCGACAAAAGCTTGCTCGACGTGTTCCCCGAAGTGGTTGACTCTGGACTTTTCGATGTTTTTCAGAGAGTATGGCAAACCGGAAACCCGGAGCATCACCCGAGCTCCCTATACAAGGATGAGGGAATCGTTGGCTGGAGAGAAAACTATGTTTACAAGCTGCCATCTGGCGAAATCGTTGTGATCTATGAGATGGGACCAAGCGCAAGCGACGAGCGGTTGAATGCGGTGATTGCGCAGAAGATGGAATAATAGGTGCGTAACCGATCCAACACATCATTCTTTGTGCATAAAGATCTTGATCGAGCACAAAATCATGAAAATTCCAAAAACAATTTTTAATGTGATCGCAGGCAGGATATTTGCAACAATGGCGCCGAAAATGGCTCCGATCAGCGATGTGGGGATCAGGAATTTTATTGCGTCGGTGTCTATGTTATTAAATTTCTTGTGAAATATCGCTCCTGCAAGGGTGGTTGGCAGAATAACCGTCAACGAAGTGGCGACGGCTTCGTGCATCGACAGTCCGAAGAACATGTTTAGCATTGGAACCATTATCACGCCGCCACCGATGCCAAATAGGGCGGAAGCCGAACCTGCGATCAGACCCAGAATCACCAGCAGAGGGTATGCAGTGGTATTTGAAACTGTTTCTGCAGGAACATTGATTATCCCTGCCAATTTTAACCCCACAAAAAATAAGAGAAAGGCGAATAATTTTGTCAATCGTTTGACACTCATCTTATTTGCCAGTTCAGCACCAAACTTTGCACCGATGATCGAGCCTGCAACGATAAATAACACGATAAAGAATTTGATATTGCTGCTTTCTATGACATAGTGCGCTATTATTCCAACGAAAGCAGTAGGAACTATTGTTGCTAATGACACCCCGATAGCTTTCTTTATTCCATAATTAAAGAAGAGGATCAATGCTGAAACCAGGATCCCCCCTCCGCCAATGCCCATAGCAGCGCTACAGAACCCGAC
>JAYEGG010000141.1:0-3746 GCA_034658995.1 Methanobacteriota archaeon
AGAGACCCAATTTTTTTGTCTCGTAAAACCATACCGTTTTTGTTCCTCCTTCGCCCACCCCGTTTAAAAATGTCTGATTCTGATGGATTCTGTGGTTTTTGATCTTTGCGCCCTTGGCGTCACCCTCGTCTTTCTCGTTCATCTGATCGTATGTGTTTAGCCAAGGCGAAAAATCCGCATGTATTTAGCTGCAATCTTATAGTTAGCTAAACACATACGGAACCACGAGATTACACAGATTTTCACAAGATTTCTGTGTTAATCTCGTGAAATCTTGTGTAATCTCGTGGTTTTTCGCCTTGGCTAAACACATACCTTCTTTTTAAAATATTGTCCGGTCTGCTGGAAAACCAGCGAAGCGAGATGTCAAAACCAAAAAGATCATCAAGTAAAATAAAACCCCGCGGACCCCTATGCCCTGGATCCGCGGGCTAAAGAAACCTCATCTCACGTTTATGCCGCTGCAAGCACTTTCTCGAGATCCAGGAGGATCAGGAGGTTTCCGCCATCCAGTTTGCCGACGCCTTTGATGTATTCGGCATCGATGCCGCTGCCGCCGGATTCGGTCACGAGGTCTGGCACTGGCTCGATGTCGTTTGCCGGCATCCGCAGCACTTCGCTCACTGAGTCCACGACCATGCCGATCGGGATGCCTTCTGGCTCGACGATGATGATTCGTGTGCTGTCCTTCCGCTCTGCTTCTTCCAGTCCGAACCGTCTTCTGAGGTCGGTCACTGTTGTGACCTGACCCCTTAGGTTGGTGACCCCATCCACAAAGTATGGTGCGTTTGGTACCGGCGTGGTGTCGCGCATACTTGTGATCTCACGCACCTGATCGACGTTGACGCCGTATAGTCCGTCGGCGAGCGTGAATATGACGAGTATCGCTTCATCATCAGACGCTGCTTCAACCATATTATTGCCTCCTTATCACTCTCGCACCGTGAACTTGCCGAGTTCGTCCATCATTGACTGCGCCACGTCGGTGAGCACCTGTGTCTCTGATGTCAGTTCCTCGATCGCAGATGTCTGCTGCTGAACTGCTGCTGAACTCTCTTCTGCGGCGGACGCGCTCTCTTCTGATATGCTTGCGACCTCGTCCATTCCTGCCACAACGTTCTTCACGACAGTGGCTGCGTTCTTGGCGCCGGAATCGATCTCCTGCACCATCGAGTTGACCTCATCGATCGATCCTACCACATTAGTGATCCCGTCCAGTGCGGTATGCAGCAGTTCTCCGCCCTTTGTTGCCTCCTCCACTGCGGTTCCGGTCGCACCGATCGCGTTCTCGCCGGATTCCTGTATGTTTCCGATCGCCATTCCTGATTCGCCCGCTGCTTCCTTGACCTTCTCGGCAAGGTTCTTCACGGCGTCAGCAACAACGGCAAAGCCCCTGCCTGCTTCGCCAGCACGGGCTGCTTCGATTGCGGCGTTAAGCCCGAGCATATTGGTCTGCCCTGCCACATCAGTGATGACCTCACCCATCTCACCGACCTTCTCGATCGCAGAGTTCATCTCGCCAACAGTCTCGGAGGTCCTCGCGACACCTTCCTGGATCTGCGCAAGACCATCAAGCGTCTTCTGTGCTGCGTCCTGAACCTCGTGCGTTGCGTCAACAGCGCTCTGCCCCTTCTCGGCTGAGCTGCTTGCGTTTGAGGAGGTCTGTTCGATCTGCGATGACACTTCCTCAACATCCCGCGCCGTGGTCTGCGCAAGTTCTGCCAGTTTCTGCGACCCTTCGGCAACCTGCTGGGATGAGGATGCAAGCTGCTCCATGCCCGCGTTCATCTCCTCTGCGGCTGACGAGAGTCCCTGCGCTGTTGCAAGCACTCTCTCGCCAACGCCTTTTGAGTTCACGATCGCGGTGGAGAGCACGCCCACCAGACCGTCAACGGCATTTCCGAGATTGATATAGTCGCCCTTGAGTTCGATCTCTGGCTTCGCGGTCAGATTGCCTCCGGCTGCTTCTTTGGCAACCCGTTCAGTTTCAGCAACAATCGATTGTATGTTCGCCTTCATCTCACCAAACACCCGCGCAAGCTCGCCTAACTCATCGTTTGAATCGACCTTCATCTCATAGCCAAAGTCGCCGTCCCTGATCTTGTTTGCGCCGGTCATGACCTCGTTAAGTGGGTTTGTGATCGACTTTGAGATCACCAGCGCAATCACCATCCCGAGAACGATCGCAATCACCACGAACGCAACAACCGCGGTCTTCGCGCTTGCTGCTGCTGCAGCCGCTTCTGTTTGTGCGCTCGCTGCCAGTTCCTGCGCATCCGCCTGAACCGCCCTTCCGTGGGTTACGAGCGGACCGGTGGTGGCAACGTATCCATCGATACTGTTTATGGTTGAGACAAGTTCCATAAACGTTGCCTGATACGTTCCAATCTCTCTCTTGACCGCGCTCTTGTCCGAAGCAGTAAGAGCTGATGCATCAATCGCTGCCTGAAGTGTGCTTATTGAGCCCTTCACATCATCGACATACTCCGCATCGTGGCGCATGATGAAATTCTTCTCATCACGCCTGATCATCTGGAGATCGAGTAGCAGCCCCGCCGATTCCGCGCCGTCGAGATAGGTTGCACCCCTGATGCCAGTCTCAATCGCTCTTGCATCGACTGCACACGCATCCTCGATCACGCGCATCTCCCTTGTCTCCTTCACCAGTTCGTCAAACGCACTATCGTAAGCAAGAGCGGCTGATTCGGTCTCTGCGAGGAGTGCCTTATCCTCGCTGCGTGTGACGAGTGCCGTCGCTTCACTGATGTGTGCCTGCAGGTGCGTCATTGCTTCTGCGTGTCGATCGAGCTCTTGTTGACGCTCTCTTAACTGGTAGTTCTTCTCCTGCTGCCTGACTTCGAGTACGTTGATCTCGATCCCAGCAGCGGTCTCGAGCAGGACGACAGCCTTATCCATAGTAGTTACCTGCGTGTACGCAGTGATCCCAAGCCCGGCTGTCAGTAGCAGCACGAGCCCAAAGCCAGCCATCAATTTCTTGTTGACTGACATGTTGTTCAATATGTTCATGTTGTATGCCCCCTGTATGTTGTGTTGGTCATCTCGTCACAGAATCGCCCGACCGGGCTGACTCTCTGTATGTGATCGTCGTCGGTTCGGTCTTTATCCCGATGTTTTGTGTCCACTGGTTTAACCCCCGTGTTCGATTGCGGTGGAAGACTCTACTATTGTAAATGGCACCCTGCCATATTCCCACTGTGTAATCTAATATGATGGTTGTTGCATATAAGTATTTGTGTGTGCGGGAGACCCCAAGCGGCGTCAACGATTCCTGTGCGATCCCTGCAATTGGGGACGATCACGCCATCCGGGGTTACATGAGATTCCACGAAACTGTTCGAGTGAGTTGTTAGGTAAAATCTGTGAAATCCATGTTTATCTGTGGCTAAAAGCTTTTATCAGCCACAGATTTCACAGATGGACACGGATTAAAGGTTATTTGCCCAGGAACGAGATTCATTCAAGAAATTTCATACCCTATTTGGGTTTATCCAACCGCGCCACCGACGAGAATATGACCCCAAAGCACTTGCGTAATGTGACAGCCCCCTACAATATAACTATTCTGATTTTAATGGGCTTTCGTGGTTTTCAAAAGATGTCGGAAGAGACTTATTCATCCTTTCTTGTCTTTGCGCCTTCGTGTCTTGGCGTTAAATCGAGAACGATAAAGACGCAAGGGCGCGAGAGACGCGAAAGAACTGAAAATCGCAGTTTATGCCGTGTGC
>JAYEGG010000142.1:0-3736 GCA_034658995.1 Methanobacteriota archaeon
CCTGCCAGTGGAACACTTGCGCAAAGTCGGATCACTCAACTACGGTCACGGTTCCGCGCATCGCATTCCCGTAGCCTGAACAATAATATGAGTAGTTGCCCGGCGTGTCGAACGTGTATTTGAACTTCTTGCCGTAGCTGATCGACTGATTCTCCCATAGCCCGTCCGCACTCACCAGTGTGTATGTGGTCATGGGGGCTTTCTGGTTGTTGATCCAGTTCAGAGCCTCGCCTGCACGAATCGTCGGAGTCTTTGGTGCCATCGCATACTTATCAAGGTATATGGGTTTTGGCGGGTTCAGCTTGACGGTTTCAGCAGGGGTTGGTTCCGGTGTCGGAGTTTCCGCGAGTGTTGGCTCAGGTGTCGCGGTCGGTGTTGGTGTTGGCTCAGGTGTCGCGGTTGGTGTTGGCGTTGGCGCAACTCCGTTTTCGTCATCTCCGATGCATCCGGCAAACAGCGCTGCAACCACCAGCAGCGATACAAGCAGTATGGAATTTAATTTCATGTTAAGCATCTATGTGAGGTATCTGATTGTAAAGTTGTTGGTTCAATCCCAATCTTTAAGATTGATGAAAATGTTTACTACGGTGTCAAGACGTGGGTGCAAGTTTAGCATGAATGGAACAGAATGTGTTGCGAATTCTATGGGGTTCTCCTGCCCTGCACTGGTTGCTGCGGTGGCAGAGGTATCACACGTGCGATTTCGGGATGCGCGTGTGCTCTTTGATCCGATTATCAAGAATGCAGCCCGGACATGGTTGCAAGAGTCAAACATCGACACCTCAAAGAAATTTGACCGGCTGGAGGATGTGATCTCCTGTTTTGTTGAGTCGATGCCAGACCCGCCCGACATCACTATGACCAAGACCCCGGGCGGCGCGATTAAACTCGTGATCGGCAACACCTGCCCGTTCTGGTGTGCGTGTCAGATCATGGATGAAAAGATTGGTGCGATCGAGGGCTGTGCTGAAGCAATCACGCTACTTCAGGTGATTGATCAGATGTGGCAGTCAAGTGAATCACTTACTTATGAGTTCCAGCCATCGCAGAGGCGCGGCAGACCATGCATAATTTACATCGGGACTGTTGAGCAGATCCTGCTTAATCAGGAATATCAAAGCCTGTATACTCGCTGATGCGCTCACTTTCTCCGAACAACAACTGGGTAATCGATGGTTTGTTCATATAAGTAATGGTAGGCTCTCCCGTGATATTTCCGAGATTGGCGGCTACGTCAATGGCATCGTACATATTACCAGTCTCGTCCACCAAACCAATATCTACTGCGTTTGCACCGGTGTATATGCGCCCGTCAGAGAGGTTTAACACATCATCCCTGGTCATGTTTCTCCCGCTTGCAACAGCGTCCACAAACCGTGAAAACGCATCCATCACCACCTCATCGGCATACGCTTTCTCATCCGCAGTCAGGTTTCTCCAGTCCGCGCCCATGTCCTTAAACTCCCCTGATTTCGCAACCCAGTGCTCGATCCCCTCTTCGTCATAGTATCCTGATTTGTTCTCAAAGACCCAGACCACACCAATGCTACCTGTGATAGTGTCCGGGTTTGCAATGATCCAGTCAGCCGGGGCAGAGATGTAGTATGCAGCACTTGCAGCGACGTCAGCCATCGAGATCACCACTGGCTTTCCGTCCACATTCACTTTCTCAATCTCGGTTGCGATCTCCTGCGCCGCGGCAGGGGTGCCGCCCGGGCTGTTTACCCGTAAAACGATCGCTTTTATGTTATCGTCCTTTGCCGCAATCCTCAGGTTCTTGCAGATGTTTTCTGAGGTTGCAAACCCGAATCCATCCGGAATCCCTCCCGTGATCATTACCCCCTGCACATAGATCACTGCAACCTGATCTTTGGCAGGATACAACCCCTGGGTGTCAAAATCCCCGAAAATCATTGCAAGGCTCACTCCAATGACTGTTATCAGCAACAACACAATCGCAATATACACAAAAAACCCTTTCAGTGGGTTTTTCTTTGGTGGTTGAGTTGGAACCTGGGTCGGTGCGGGGGGTGGTGAGACTGGCGGCTGGGGTGGTGGTGATGACGGCGGAGGTACCGAGGTTGGTACCGGCGAAGGTGACATCTCAGTAACAGAACTCCCGTCATCGATCCGGGTCTTCCGATCAGCCTTGTCGAGGATCTCATCTATATGTTCGAGTTCTCGATCCGGGTCCGACCGGACGACTGCGTCGGTGTCGCTGCTCTGATCGCTGGTATGCTCTGGCTCTGGTAGAGGCATCAATGGTCTATGGGTGATGCGACCTTAAAAGCGTTCTTTAATCCGCAATCACACGCGTTTATGCTGACAGCCGCCTTGCAATATCATCTCCGACATCGCTTGTGCTGGCTGATCCTCCGAGATCGTACGTCTTGACCTTTCCGTCAGCGAGATTTGCCTCGATTGCGCCAATGATCGACTGTGCGGCATCGCGCTCGCCAAGCTCCTCGATCAGCATCGCACCAGCCCAGATCGTTGCGACCGGGTTGACCTTGTTCAAGCCTTTGTGCTTTGGCGCGCTCCCGTGTATCGGCTCGAACATCGAGACGCCATCCGGGTTGATGTTTCCGCCCGGCGCAAGCCCGAGTCCTCCCTGGATCATCGCGCCAAGATCCGTTATGATGTCGCCGAACATGTTCGGGGTGACCACTACATCGAACCACTCGGGGTTCTTCACAAACCACATGCAGATCGCATCAACGAAATTGAAATCCGTCCCAATGTCAGGATAGCCCTCCGCAACCGATGTGAAGACTTCCCTCCAGAATCCATAGATGTCAGTCATCACGTTTGCCTTGTCAACTGACGAAAGATGCTGTTTTCGTGTGGGACCTGACGCGAGTTCGAATGCGTACTTGATCACGCGCTCGCTCCCCTGCCTGCTGATCAGCCCGATCTGGTACGCGATCTCATCAGCATCAGTCTCGACGTCCAGGTCGAACTTCACCTGATACAGGTTACGCACGATCTCCGCGGCACCATGGCTCCTGCCAGCCGCTGCGCGCCCGCCAACACCGATGTACAGGTCCTCGGTGTTCTCCCGCACCACAACAAAATCGATCTCTTCAGGTCCCTTGTCCTTCAGCGGAGTATCGACTCCCTTCAGAAGTTTGACAGGTCTTAAGTTGATGTACTGATCAAAATAAAACCGTGCGGTCAGGAGAATCCCCTGTTCAAGCACGCCCGGCGGAATACGCGGGTCCCCGATCGATCCGAGATAGATCGCATCATATCCGGACAGTTCTTTAAGCGTATCCTCTGACATGAGTTCTCCGGTCTCAAGATAGTGCTCTGCGCCATGCGGATAATTGATCCAGTCAATATCAAATCCGTACACCTCGCCTGCGGTCTCAAGAACCTTTTTTCCTTCAGCAATTATCTCAGGACCGATGCCATCGCCCGGGATCACCGGGATTTTATACTGTGCCATAGTTCATCCTCGGCACAATCATTGGTGTCAGGATGATAAATCTTTTGCGACGGTTGGTTTTTGCATCGGCGCGGCGTCAAATCTCACACGCCCCATGGACTCTCGCAGCATCCACTTCAAAAAGTATGGGTAACTACTCAGATACCTGAAACCGTGTCACGCGACCTCACTATGCCGGCACTGCTTGACCCGGAACATAGCATGCGCCAAACGGGAATTTAACCGCAGAGTGCGCGTAGGGACGCAGAGGATGATACAGCTCTCGCCCGAACCTCCGCGGTTATTTTT
>JAYEGG010000143.1:0-3736 GCA_034658995.1 Methanobacteriota archaeon
TTTAGGAAACAAGTGGAAACAAAACTACGTCGGCGATTCCGCAAAGGGCGACTGTGGTCATGAAGTTACTATGTCGGAACCGCGGGAGAAGTGAGCAGTGAAACGATTAAGAGGTATATTGAGAGAGTAGAACATGACTAAAACCAACAAAGGGCGACATTCATCCCCGCTACAAGTAACGGAGTCTTCTGCCGCGTATCTATAAAGGAGAAGCTGAGACCATCGCATTAGCGGTAGAGCGGCATCCGGAGGTGATCTTTCCGGATGAGTCGGATGCAAGAAGAGTGGCGAATGTGTATGGGTTACGAAAAACGGGAGTGATCGGAATTTTGATCCGGGCGAAGTTAGAAGGAAAGGTGATATCATTTCGCGAGGAATTGGATAAACTGCGTAGTGAAGCGGGTTTCCGGATAGGGGGTGAAATATATTGGCATGCATTGAAAGCGGTGGCAGAGGAATGAGTTCATCGAGGGTGTGGGGACGGGACGGGTCTTTAAATGCCAGGAGGATAAGTTAGGGGGGTATTGGATTCTTGGGGTGAGGTTGAGAATGTCCAAGCCGAATGTCGAGTGCTGTTATGAGCAACATGGTGATTGAAGCAGGCGGGAAAGCTCGAGACCAAGCAGCCGGGCAACCCCCACGATGCTAAGCCCATAAAAGACCGCCTTTGTTCCAGCCACAAGCGCCTGAATCGCACCACCGCATCCGGTTGGGACTGCAACATTCATGCATCACCGATTGTACTAACATCAGATCGTGGGAATGCCCGGTGTCAGAAAACATCAGAGCCTGCAAGAAACGCTCAAAACTCATCCCATCTGCTCAAGCAGCCGCACCCGTGCATCAGGCGGGTCAGCACGCCCGCGGGTCTTTTTCATCACTTGCCCAACAAGATAATTCAGTGCCTTTGCCTCGCCATTCCTGTAATCAGCGACCGCATCGCCGCATTCGGCAAGCACCTCATCGACGGCTGATGTGACTGCATCAGTCTCCACCTTTGTAAGCTCTTTTTCGGTTGCGATCCCTGCGGGAGTTCCGCCCTCATCAAGAATCGTCCGTATGATTGTGATTGCACCTCTTTCGGCGATCACGCCATCCAGAAACATCCTCAGGATCTTGACCATGTCTGGCACCTTGAATGCATCGATCCCGAGATCCCGATAATTGAGTTCGCCGCTTAACACGTCCACGATCCACGAGGCACCGGTCTTCGGATCGATCTCGTGCGCAACATCCTCAAAGAACTGCGCAAGCTTTGGGTCAAGCGTCAGCGAGGTGGCGTGGTTCCCTGTTATGCCGTACTCCACTAAAAATCGTTCCCGCTGGGCATCCGGCAGTTCAGGAAGCGTTTTTTTGATATCGGGCACCCAGTCGGTAACCATCATCGGAACCAGGTCAGGCTCCGGGAAATACCGGTAATCGTGCTCAGTCTCTTTTGTCCGCATCGAAACCGTGACACCACGTAATTCGTCGAAGTGCCGGGTCTCCTGCACAACAGTCTCGCCGCGGCGCAGCACATTCCTTTGGCGCACGATCTCAAACGACAATGCGCGTTCCGCACCCTTGAACGAGGATATGTTCTTAACCTCTGCCCGCGCGCCGCCAGAAAGCGATATGTTCGCATCCACCCGAAGCGCACCATCCAGATCACTGTCAGAGACACCAAGGTATTCGATGATGTTTCTGAGCTTGTTTAAGAATCTCCTTGCTTCTTTTGGGCTTCGCAGGTCTGGCTCTGTCACGATCTCAAGCAGGGGCACGCCTGCACGATTGTAGTCGATCAGCGTGAACTTCGATCGGTCGATCGAGCCTTCATGGACTAACCTCCCCGGATCTTCCTCCATGTGGACGCGGTTGATCCTGACGTGTCTGGTGCCATGACCAAGGTCGTCGTCGATCGTGAGATGCCCATCGGTTGATATTGGATAGTCGTACTGTGTGGTCTGAAATCCCTTGGGTAAGTCCGGATAATAGTAATTTTTACGATAAAACTGTGTCTGCGGAAGTATTCCACAATTCAGTGCAATCGCGACCTTTATGGCGTTTTGCACAGCAGATTTGTTGAGAACTGGCAGAGATCCCGGAAGCCCGAGGCATACCGGGCATGTGTGGGTGTTTGGGGGTGCATTGTGATAATCAAGCCCGCACGAGCAGAACATCTTTGAACAGAGCTTGTTCAGTTGCACATGAATCTCAAGTCCGATGATCACACCGTCGCCATATCCATCATCATTGCCATCGCCACTGCTGACGTCACTTGTTGTTCCTGCCGGCATCCCTGACGATTGTGTGCATAGATTAAATTAAACTTTCTGTTGTTGGGGGTTGTCACATTGCAGGGTGTTTGGATCGATCACGAATGGGCACGAATAAACGAATGCCACGAATCGGCACTGATAAATTCGTGTTATTCGTCAATTCGTGACCTTCGTGATAATAGCTGTCATGTAAAATCTTTAAAACCATAGTAACCCCAGATGATATGACAGCCCTGGTTGTTGCGAGGGCTGCCCCCTATGTTCCGGAATTTCAGATGACGATACTCGTTTCGTTAACCGCGATGCGGTCTCCGTCCTCGTTGTTCACTGTGACGATCACACGCACGTCAGACCCGTCAGGCGGCACAGTTCTTAAGCCGACTGTGATCTCATAGTCTCCGGGACCTGTGTACGGAACTGATGACCAGTAGTCGATGCGGTGGCTGGTATAGATCACATGCACGTACATGCCAGGCAGGTTTGTGGGAACGTCCTTCGGGTATTTCAGAAGGTTGATCTCGCGTGTGCTTGCGTCAATGGTCCTGATCTGTGGTGTCGCGCCATCCCCGAGCGGCACCTCATCGATCGTTGCGCTCACCTGCACGGCTTTCTTCGTCTTGAAAGCGTCACCCACATCCAGACAGCCGTGCATGGAAACGGCAAGCAGCATGATCAGCGACACGACAAAAACAGTACGTCTCAATCCTTTTTCGGTCATTTATATCACCTTTTTATCGTTTAATAACTTAATTATTTGCTCAATCGTCATGACTTGTCCGGTTCAACCCGAGGTCATCAGACCCGTTCAAGCTCACATTATAGCCGCTCCCATCGCAACTCACGATGTAGCTTATGTATGCCATGCGCGTCCGCTTAAGCTCAACGTCCGCGTGGGTGTGGCAGGCGATACAGGCTGCATTCGGGCGATCTGGCTGAAACTCCATGCTCTTTTCATAGAATCTGGCATGCACCTCGCCACTATTACTCAGTTCATTCGTCACGTGCGGATGGCAGTCGATGCACTCGACCGATACGGCGGTGTGCGGCGTGTCGGCTGGCACATCGAGCCACGTGAGATTAAACGAGAGCGGAACACTGTAATCAAGATCAGTGTTCTGATGGCAGTCGCCGCACGTGATATTTGCGTGTGCGCTGGTGGAGGTGAACTCCTCATATATCGTTGCATGGCACTTCCTGCAGTTCGTTGGATCACAGAGATGCTCGCCAAAGCCAAGCCCTGCGGTCACAAAGGTGAGCGACAGAGCTATGATTCCGGCAGCGATCCACAGGAAACGCACGCTTGTTTTCATTAAGTGTTCATCGGTGCGGATGGGCATATATTCTTTGTGGGTGATTAGGGGCGGCAGGGGAGCAACAGAAAAATACATCACAAACGATTTTTTCACAAAAAATCGAGTAAAAACTGCCCTCCGGGTCGGAAAGCCAGTTTTTGATCAAACTTTTGTGAAAAGTTTGCG